>NZ_PQHY01000033.1:0-66414 GCF_003385175.1 Amycolatopsis ruanii | reverse complement strand
ATCCCGCCCAGGCCACCGCCGCCCGGCGCGCCCTACCAGCAGCAGGGCTGGGGGCCGCGGCCCGGCTACGGCAAGCCCGGCGTGATCCCGCTGCGCCCGCTGTCGGTCGGCGAGATCCTCGACGGCGCCATCACGACCATGCGCCGCCACCCGGCGCTCGTGTTCGGCTCGTCGGCCGTGGTCGCGGTGATCGGCGCGGTGCTGCAGCTGCTCGCCAGCCGCTACCTGCTGCCGGACTTCCAGACGCTGCAGAACCTCGGCCCCGCGGCCACCGACCAGCAGATCCAGGACGCCGCACTGGAGGCGCTGGGGGACACCGCCGCGGTCCTCGGCGTCTCGGTGATCATCACCGTGCTGACGCAGACCTTCCTGTCCGGCTTCCTGACCGTGGTCATCGGCAAGGCCGTGCTGGGCAGGCCGGTCACGTTCGCCGAGGCCATGGCCGAGGCCCGGCCGCGGTTCCTGCCGCTGCTCGGGGCCACGATCATCTACGTCATCGCGGTCGGCGTCGGCTCGCTGCTGTGCCTGGTCCCGGGCATCTGGCTCTACACCTTGCTCGGCCTCACCACGCCCGCGCTGGTGCTGGAGCGCGCGGGCGTGGGGCAGTCGCTGAAGCGCTCCGCGAGCCTCGTGTCCGGCTCGTGGTGGCGCTGCTTCGGCGTCCTGGTGCTGGCCGGGCTGATCGCCTCCGTGCTGGCGTACCTGATCGACATCCCGTTCAGCCTCGCCGCGGGCGGCACCGACGCGCTGACCGGTGAGGCCGTGCCGTCCGGCTGGGGCGCGCTGCTGATCATCGCCGTGGGACAGGTCATCTCGCAGACCATCGTCGCGCCGTTCGCCGCGAACGCCACCGCCCTGCTCTACATCGACCAGCGCATGCGCAAGGAGGGCATGGACCTCCAGCTGGCGCGGGCGGCGGGCACGGCTTGATCCGGCTCGCCGACGTCCCGGTCGTCGTCGACGCCGACGACGCGCGCCGCGCGGCCGAGGCCGAGCTGTCCGACCCCGCCTACGCGCTGGCGCAGCCGAGCTGGTTCGACCGTGCCATCGGCTGGCTCGCCGAACGCCTCGCCGACCTGTTCACCAGTGCGGCGAACGTGGTGCCGGGCGGCGGGTTCGGGGTGCTCGTGCTGATCGCGGTGCTGGTGCTGGTGATCGTGGTGGTGCGGCTGCGGGTCGGGCCGCTCGCCCGGTCCGCGCGCCGCCCGGGCGTGGTCTTCGCGGACCGCACGCGCACCGCCCAGGACTACCGGGACGCGGCCGAGCAGGCGTTCGCGGCCGGCGACCCCGGTGCCGCGGTGCGCGACCGTTTCCGCGCCGTGGTCCGGGCCCTGGAGGAACGCGGTGTGCTCGACGAACGCGCCGGGCGCACGGCGGACGAGGCCGCGCGCGAAGCCGGCGCACGCCTGCCCGCGGCCCGGGACGCCCTGCGCCAGGGCGCCGAGCTGTTCGACGCCGTGCACTACGGCGGCCGCCCGGCCACCGCCGACGACTACCACCGCCTGGCCGGCCTCGACGAGCTGGTCCGCCGCAGCCGTCCCGAGGTGCCGGCGTGACCAGTGTCGCTCCCGACGCCCGCCGGATCTGGCGGGCGGCCCGCGCTCCAGTGGTGATCGCGGTGATCGTGCTCGTGGGCGCGGTGGTCGTGCTGCTCGGCTCGGCCGGGCAGCAACGCGGGTCGCTCGACCCCGAGTCCGTCCAGCCCGGCGGATCCCGTGCGCTGGCGCGGCTGCTCGACCAGCAGGGCGTGCGGATCGTTCCCGCGCGGACCTACGCCGAGGCCGAAGCCGCGCTGCGAGGCGAAACGACGCTCCTCGTGACCGGTCCGGACCTGGTCGAACCGGGCCGCCTCGCGGCGCTGCGGTCCCGGGCGACGGACGCGGTGCTGGTCGGCCCCGGCGATCCGGTCCTGGACATCCTGGTGCCCGGGGTGGTCGTCAGCGGCGAGGTCGAGCCGTCGGCGCGCGAACCCGGGTGCACGGTCGCCGGCGCGGTCGCCGCGGGCAACGCCGTGCTGGGCGGCTTCACCTACGAGGCGCACGGCCGGGCCCGCGGCTGCTACGACGGCACGCTGCTGCAACTGCCCGGCGACCGCGGCACCACCACGATCCTGGGCGACGGCTCGCCGCTGACCAACGACCGCCTCGACGAGGCGGGCGACGCGGCGCTGACCATGCGCCTGCTCGGCCGCCACGCCACGCTGGTCTGGTACGTGCCCACGCCGGGCGACACCGGCGCCGGGCTCGGGGCGCGGTCGTTCACCGATCTGATCCCGCGCCCGTGGCTGTTCGGCGCGATCCAGCTCGGTGTCGCCGCGGTGTTGTTCGCGCTGTGGCGGGCGCGGCGGCTCGGGCCGGTCGTGACCGAACGGCTGCCGGTCGTCGTGCGCGCCGCCGAAACGACCGAGGGCCGCGCCCGGCTCTACCGCCGCGCGGGCGCGGCCGATCACGCCGCGGCTACGCTGCGGCAGGCGGCGATCGACCGGATGCGGCCGCTGCTCGGCCTCGGCGCGGGGGCGGAACCGGCGGCCGTGGTCGCGCCGGCCGCGGCCCGCACCGGACGGCCCGCCGCGGCCGTCGGGGAGCTTCTGTACGGTCCCGCGCCGGGGGACGACGCCGGTCTGGTCCGCCTCGCCGACGAGCTGGACCGCATCGAGAGGGAGATCAGTTGACCAGCACGGACACCACTTCGGACGCCCGGAACGCGTTGGTCGCGTTGCGCGCCGAGGTCGGGAAGGCGGTGGTCGGCAACGACGCCGCGGTCACCGGGCTCATCATCGCGCTGCTGTGCCGCGGCCACGTGCTCGTCGAGGGCGTGCCGGGGGTGGCGAAGACGCTGCTCGTGCGGGCACTGGCGACGGCGCTGGACCTGGGCACCACGCGCATCCAGTTCACGCCCGACCTGATGCCCGTCGACGTCACCGGCTCGATCGTCTACGACTCGCGCTCGGCCGAGTTCTCCTTCCGCGAGGGCCCGGTGTTCACGAACCTGCTGCTCGCCGACGAGATCAACCGCACCCCGCCGAAGACGCAGTCCGCGCTGCTGGAGGCGATGGAGGAGCGGCAGGTGTCGGTGGACGGGCGGCCGCGGCCGCTGCCGGACCCGTTCATCGTCATCGCCACCCAGAACCCGGTCGAGTACGAGGGCACCTACCCGCTGCCGGAGGCGCAGCTGGACCGGTTCCTGCTCAAGCTCACCGTGCCGCTGCCCGCGCGCGAGGACGAGATCGGCGTGCTGGCCCGGCACGCGCAGGGGTTCGACCCGCGTGACCTGTCCGCGGCCGGGGTGCGTCCCGTCGCGGGCGCGGACCAGCTCGCGGTGGCGCGGGCCGCGGTCGCCGGGGTGACGGTCGGACCGGAGGTGCTCGGCTACATCGTCGACCTGTGCCGCGCCACGCGGGCGATGCCGTCGGTGCGGCTCGGGGTGTCCCCGCGCGGCGCCACCGCGTTGCTCGCCGCGACGCGGGCGTGGGCCTGGCTGTCCGGGCGGGCGTTCGCGACCCCGGACGACGTGAAAGCGCTTGCGCGGCCCGCGCTGCGGCACCGGCTGAACCTGCGGCCGGAGGCCGAGCTGGAGGGCGCGACCGCGGACGGCGTGATCGAACGCGTGCTGGCCACCGTTCCCGTCCCGCGCTGACATGGCGATCACCGGCCGGGCCGGCCTGCTGGCGCTCGTGGGCATCGTCGTGGTGGCGCTCGGGGTGCCGTCGTGGACGGGTGTGCTCGCGGTGCTCGGCGTGATCGCGCTCGGTGTCGTCGTGGATCTGCTGCTCGCGGCTTCGGTGCGGGGGCTGGGGTTCGCGCGGTCCGGGGCGGGCGCGGTGCGGCTCGGCGAGACGGTCGAGGTGACGCTGTCGGTGACCAACCCGGGATCCCGTCCGCTGCGGGGGATGCTGCGGGACGCGTGGCCGCCGAGCGCCGGTGTCGAGCAGGACCGGTTCCGGATCGCGGTGCCGGCGGGGGAGCGGCGGTCGGTCGTGGTGCGGCTGACGCCCGTGCGGCGGGGCGACCGGTCGTCGGCGCGGGTGACCGTGCGCGCGCTGGGACCGCTCGGGCTGGCCGGGCGGCAGGGGTCGCACCGGGTGCCGGGCGGTGTCCGGGTGCTGCCGCCGTTCACCAGCCGCAAGCACCTGCCGTCGCGGCTGGCGCGGCTGCAGCAGCTCGACGGCAGGCAGGCGGCGCTGGTCCGGGGCGAGGGCACGGAGTTCGACTCGCTGCGGGAGTACGTCATCGGCGACGACGTGCGGTCGATCGACTGGCGGGCGTCGGCGCGGGCGGCGGACGTGATGGTGCGCACGTGGCGGCCGGAGCGGGACCGGCGGGTGCTGCTGGTGCTGGACACCGGGCGGACGTCGGCGGGCCGGGTCGGCGACGCGCCGCGCCTGGACGCGGCGATGGACGCGGCGTTGTTGCTGGCGGTGCTGGCGTCGCGGGCGGGGGACCGGGTCGACTTCCTGGCCTACGACCGGCAGGTGCGGGCGGACGTGCGCGGGCTCGCGGCCGCGGAGTTGTTGCCGGGACTGGTGAACGCGATGGCGCCGCTGGAGGCGAGCCTCGTGGAGACCGACGCGCGCGGCATGGTGGCGCAGGTGCTGCGCCGCGCCCGGCGGCGGTCGCTGGTGGTGCTGCTGACCGGGCTGGACGCGGCGCCGCTGGAGGAGGGTTTGCTGCCGGTGCTGCCGTCCGTGGTGGGGCGGCACCAGCTGCTGGTGGCCGGCGTGACGGACCCGGGGGTGGCCGCGATGGCCCGTGCCCGCGGCGACGCGGAGGCGGTCTACGAGGCGGCGGCCGACGAGCGGACCCTGGCGGAGCGGCGGCACGTGACTGGTCTGCTGGCGCAGCGCGGGGTCGAGGTGGTGGACGCGGTGCCGGACGAGCTGGCACCCGCGCTGGCCGACCGGTACCTGGCGCTGAAGGCCGCCGGCCGGTTGTGACGGCGGTTCGCGCGGAGACACCCGCACAACCGCAGAACTCACCGCCCGGAGCGCAGAACTCACCGCCCGGAGCGCAGAACTCGCCCGCGCGAACGTGGGACTCGCGCCCACCGCGAGTCCCACGTTCCGGCGCGTGAGTTCCACGTTCCGGCGCGTGAGTCCCACGTTCCGGCGCGCGAGTTCCACGTTCCGGCGCGTGAGTTCCGCGCTCAGTCGGTGGCGATCACCATGAACAGGCGGGTGCTGAGGCGCTGCATCAGCTCCTCCGGCACCTCGCCGACCTGGCGCGTCAGCGACTCCTTCGGCACATGGTCCAGCCACGTGTACCGCACCCAGCCGCCCGCGCCGGTGGCCACGCTCAGCGGCACGGCGTGCTCGATGACCTCCATCGTCACCACGTGCTCGTCGTCGATGTCGTTCAGCATGTTGCCCGAGAAGACCAGCACCCGCCGCGAGCCGCCGGACACCGTCCAGATCTGGCCCCTACGCGGCCGAAGAGCCACGGGCACGCC
This sequence comes from Amycolatopsis ruanii, assembly GCF_003385175.1. Classification (NCBI taxonomy): domain Bacteria; kingdom Bacillati; phylum Actinomycetota; class Actinomycetes; order Pseudonocardiales; family Pseudonocardiaceae; genus Amycolatopsis; species Amycolatopsis ruanii. The sequence continues at coordinate 60,969 of NZ_PQHY01000033.1, read as the reverse complement.
ATTCGTCCGCGGCGGCGCGCACCTGCTCGGGGTGCTCGGCGTTCCACCGCGCCTGCTGCTCGCACAGCTGCCGGTACGCCTCGCGCTCGACGGCAGCCCGGACCCACTCGCCCACGGACTGCCCCGCCGCCTCGGCGAGGGCCGTCACCTGCGCGTACGTGTCATCGGAAAGCTCCAGCCGCATGCCTGCCACCATAAGACCCGGTACCGACGATCCCGGGCAGCGGCGTGTCACCCGGCCTCGGGCAACAGGTCGCCGCGCTCCCGCACGCCGGTGTCCCCGGTGACCCCGGCCCGCACGGCCCGCCGCCCGAGGACGAACACGTACACCAGGAACAGGACCTCGGCGGCCACCCCGATCGCGATCCGCCCCCACGTCGGCAGCCCGGAGGGCGTCACGAACGCCTCGATCACGCCCGACACGAACAACACGCACGCCAGCCCGAGCGCCATCCCCGCGGCCGCCCGGCCCTCCTGCGCGAGCGCCGCCGCGCGGGACCGCCGTCCCGGGTTGACGACCGTCCACCCCAGACGGAGGCCGGTGCCCGCGGCGACGAACACCGCGGTCAGCTCCAGCAGCCCGTGCGGGGTGATCAGGCCGAAGAAGACGTCCAGCCGCCCGGCCGCGGCCATGAACCCGGCCGACAGCCCGACGTTGAGCACGTTCTGCCACAGCGCGACCAGCACCGGGATCCCCAGCAGCACCCCGAAGAACAGGCACACCGCCGCGACCCAGGCGTTGTTCGTCCACACCTGCGCGGCGAACGAGGCGGCCGGGTTGCTGGAGTAGTACGTCTCGAACTGGCCGCCCGGCTCGGTGAGCGCGCGGATCTCCTCCGGCGCGGCGATGCTCGCCTGCACCTGCGGGTCGGACGCGATCCACGCGCCGATCAGCCCGCCCACCAGGATCGACACCAGCGCGGTCGGCAGCCACCAGCGGACCGTCGTGTAGACGGCGGCGGGGAAGCGCTGCGCGAAGAACAGCCCGACCTCGCGCCAGGCCGGCGTGTGCGAGCCGGTGACGGCCGAGCGGGCGCGCGTGACCAGCGACGACAGCCAGGACAGCAGGGCCGGGTCCGGCGCCGAGGACCGCACCACGGACAGGTGCGTCGCGGCACGCTGGTACAGGGTGACCAGTTCGTCGGCCTCCGGGCCGGTCAGCCTGCGGGCGGCCAGCAGCTGGTCCAGCCGGGCCCATTCGGCGCGGTGGGCCGCGACGAACAGGTCCACGTCCATGGGGGCAGATTACAGTGAGCGCGTGACAGGCGAACCCGATCTGGTGACCGGCGAGGCCGTGGTGCTGGAGCTGCCGATCGCGCAGCTCGCCAGCCGGGCCGCGGCGTTCGCGATCGACGTGGCGGTCCAGGCCGCCGCGCTCGTGCTCTTCATGCTGGCCCTGTCCGTGTCCGGCGTGACCGACGAGGCGCTGTTCGCCGCGCTGGCGCTGAGTTTCTTCGTGCTCGTGCGGGTCGGGTACTCGGTGCTGTTCGAGACGCTCAGCCGCGGCCGCACGCTCGGCAAGATGGCGCTGGGACTGCGCGTGGTGCGCGACGACGGTGGCCCGATCCGCTTCCGGCAGGCCCTGACGCGGGCACTGGCCGGCGCGATCGTCGACTTCGGACCGGTGCTGGCGTGGAGCGCGGTGGCGTTGTTCGTGTCGCTGTTCTCGCCGCGGTCCAAGCGGGTCGGCGACTACCTGGCGGGCACGGTGGTGATCCGGGAACGCGCGGCGCGGACGGTGGCGCCGAACATCGCGATGCCGCCCGCGCTGGCCGGCTGGGCGGCGCAGCTCGACCTGACGGGGCTGAGCGACGAGCTGGCGCTGATGGCGCGGCAGTACCTGGCGAGGTACGCCGAGCTGAGCGACCGGGCGCGGGAGCCGTTGGGCCACCAGCTGGCCCAGGACGTCGCGGTGCGCATCGGGACGCCGCCGCCGTGGGGCGTGCCGCCGTGGGCGTACCTGCAGGCGGTACTCGCGGAGCGGCGGCGCCGGGCCGGTGGGTACGCCGGAACGCCCGGCTGGACGCCGGTGACGCAGCAGCCGTTGGCGCCGCCTGCCACGCCGTCGGCGGCGGCGCCGGGCGAGCTGCCCGCCGCCACGCCGTCGGCCGCGCCGTTGCCGGCGGCGCCGGGCGAGCCGACGCCGCCGCGCGGGTTCGCGCCGCCGAGTTGAACTTCCGGCGGCGTTGGGCGTGGTGGGGGCCGCGCGTTGGTGGTGGGGCCGGGGAGTCGATGCCGCCGCGCGGGTTTGCGCCGCTGAGTTGATCTTTCGGCGGGGGGCTGGATCCCGGTGACGCAGCAGCCATTGGCGCTGCCTGCCACGCCGGCGGCCGCCGGGCCGGGGGAGCCGACGAGTTGATCTTCCGGCCGGACCCGCCCCCGCCGTCTGGATCAGGCCGCCGAGGCCAGTCGTCCGCCGCCGTCGACTCGGAGGACCACTCCGGTCGTGTAGGTGTTCTCCGTCAGGAACGCAATTGCCGAGGCGATGTCGTCCGGCGTGCTCACCCGGCGGGCCGGCAGCCCGGCCGCGATGGCCTCGAACGTCGCCGCCTTGGTACCGGCGTCCAGAAAGTCCCACCACGCCGTGTCGACCACCCCGGGCGACACCGCGTTGACCCGCACCGGCGCCAGCTCCACCGCCAGCACCGGCACCATCGCCTCGATCCCGGCGTTCACCGCCGCCAGCGCGGCCGTCCCCGGCATCGCCGCCCCGGCCGACGCCGCCGTCACGAACGTCAGCGAACCCCGCAGCACCGGCAGCGCCGCGCGCGCCGCGGCGGTGTGCGGCACCAGCTTCCCGTCCACGCCCTCGCGCAGGCCGTCCATCGTCAGCTCGGCGAACGCCGTCGTCCCGGGCGCCCCGGTGACGGTGACGACCAGGTGGTCCACCGGCCCGGTCGACCCGAAGAACGCCTGCAGCGCCGCGTGATCCCGCGCGTCCACGACCTCGCCCCGCGCGTCGCCCAGCTTCGCCAGCGCGGCGTCGAGCTTCCCGGCGTCGCGCCCGGTCACGATCACCTCCCGGCCGCTGTCGAGCATCCGGTGCGCGGTCGCCAGCCCGATGCCGGAGGTGCCACCCAGGATCACGACTCGTTCGGTCACGATCTCTCTCCTCAATTTCGAGACACTATGCGCCGAAAACATATCCGAGGCAAGGTGTCTTGTAAAGTGCCGCGCATGAGAGGACGCCCCCGCAGCGAAGAGGCCCGGCGCGCGATCCTGGACACCGCCCTGCGCATCTGCCACCGGGACGGCTACCAGCAGGTCACGATCAAGGCGATCGCCGACGAGGCAGGCGTCGGACGGCAGACCGTCTACCGCTGGTGGCCCGACCGCGCCCAGGTCCTCCTCGACGCCCTCATCGACCTGCGCACCCGCGAGCCCGGCCTCGACCGGAACACCGGCGACACGCTGCGCGACGTCGAGCGGGTGCTGGTGCGCACCTTCGAACTCACCCACGAGATCACCGGCCCGGCCCTGATCGGCCTGATGGCCGACGCCCAGACCGACGACGACCTGTCCGCCCGCCTGCAGGGCACCGTCATCGGCCCCCGGCGCGACGCCCTGCGCGAGATCCTCCGGCGCGGCGTGGAGTCGGGCGAACTCGCCGAGAACGTCCCGCTCCCGCTCGTCGTCGACTTCGCGTTCGGCACGATGTGGTACCGCCTGCTCAGCCGCCACGCCCCGGTGGACGACCGGCTCGCCGCCGACATCACCGCCGCGATCGCGCGCCTGCTCGCCCGCTAACCTGCGCGGGTGCGATGGCTGTGCGCCGCCCTCCTGCTGATGACACCGCCGCTGCCGGCCCTGCCGAACAGCGCCGAGGTCGAGATGCGGCTCCAGCCCGACGGCTCGCTGTCGGTCGTCGAGGCGATCGACACCTGCGCCCGCACCACCCGCACCATCCCGCTGCGCACGCCGGCCGGAGGCGACCGCGACCGGGTCTACACGCTGCGTGACCTGAGCATCGAGGGCTCCGGCTCGGCCGAGCGGCGCGACGAGGCCGTCACCCTCCGCCTGAACCCCGGCACCTCGATCATCCGGTACACAGTGGACGGTGCCGTCCGGGACGCGGGTGACCGGCTCGAGGTGACCTGGACCCTGGACGGCTGGGACACCGCCCGCACCCTCGTCCGCGCGAGCTTCGCCGCGCCGCGCATCGCGATCGGCGTCCGCTGCACCGGGTGCGCCGCCGCCCAGAACGACCAGACCGGCCTGACCCGCTTCTCCGGTCAGCGCCTGGAGCCGGGCCAGACGCTGGACATCGCGGTCGATCTCCCGCCGGGCACGGTCCCGGCCAACGCCCGCCTGCTGCCCGCGAAGACCCTGGCCGGCGCGTTCGTCCTCACCGCACCCGTCGCCTGGGCGTGGGTCGCCTTCGGGCTCCTGCTCCTCGCCGGGGCGGTGTCGCTCGCGCTCGCCCGCCGTGCCCGCGCGCCGCTGCCCGCCGGGTTCACCGCCGAGCCGTTCGCGACCCCGGACGGCGTCCTGCCCGGGCACATCGCCTTGCTCCGCAACGAGAACCCGGCGGACGTCACCGCCGTCGACCTCGCGGTCCGCGGCTACCTCGGGCCGGACGCCGCACCGGTCCACCCGCCCGACGACCGGCTCACCGCGTTCGAGCGCCGCGTCCTGGCCGGCGAGGATCCCGGGCCAGCCCTGACCGCCGACGCGATCCGCCGCGGCTGGCTCCGCCCGCCCGGCCGCGCACGCCGCGCCGGCATCCGGATCGCCTGCTACGGGCTGTTCCTGACGATCGTGCTCGCGCTGACCACCGGGTACGCGCAACTCGGCGTGATCCTCACCCTCGCCGGGCTCGCCCTGGCGCTCGGCGCGCGGTTCCTCCCCGCGCTCACCCGGCGCGGCCGCACGCTGGACCGCCGCCTGCGCGACCCGGCCGAACTGCTCGCCGGTGAGCGGTTCGTCCCCTACGCGCTCGCCCTCGGACGGCCGGTGCCGGACACCGCGTTCGCTCTCGGTGAATTCCTCGCCGCCCTGCAGGACCGTCGGCGGACCCCGGCCCCGTGATGGCCGTATGGTGGGGCCCATGGCCGAGACCTCCCGCTTCACCCTGCACAACGGCCTGCGCGTAGTGCTCGCGCCGGACCCGACCGCCCCGGTGGTCGGCGTCGCCGTGCACTACGACGTGGGCTTCCGCTCCGAGCCGGAAGGGCGCACCGGGTTCGCCCACCTGTTCGAGCACCTGATGTTCCAGGGCAGCGAAAGCCTGGAGAAGCTCGCGCACTTCAAGCTCGTGCAGTCCAGCGGCGGCACCTTCAACGGGTCGACCCACCCGGACTACACCGACTACTACGAGGTCCTGCCCTCGGCGGCGCTGGAGCGCGCGCTGTTCCTCGAGGCCGACCGCATGCGCGCGCCGAAGCTGACGCGGGAGAACCTCGCCAACCAGATCGACGTGGTCAAGGAGGAGATCCGCCTCAACGTGCTGAACCGGCCCTACGGCGGGTTCCCGTGGATCCTCCTGCCGCCGGTGCTGTACTCGACGTTCCCCAACGCGCACAACGGCTACGGCGACTTCACCGACCTGGAGCAGGCCAGCCTGGACGACTGCGCGGCTTTCTTCGACACCTACTACTCGCCGGCCAACGCGGTGCTCACCGTCGCCGGGCACGTCGAGCCGGACCGGGCCCGCGAGCTGATCGAGAAGCACTTCGGCGACGTGCCGCACCGCCCGGCGCCGCCGAAGCGCTCGTTCGCCGAGCCGCCGCCGTCCGGTGAGGTCCGCGGCCACCACACCGACCCGCACGCGCCGCTGCCCGCGCTCGCCGTCGGGTACCGGTTGCCGGACCCGGTCGGCGAGCTGGACGCCTACCTCGCCAACCTGGTGCTGGCCGGGGTGCTGACCGACGGCGACGGCTCCCGGCTGCAGCAGCGGCTGGTGCACCGCGAACCGCTGGTCACCGACATCGGCGCGGGCGCCGGCCTGTTCGGCCCGTTCGAGGCGCGCGACCCGGACACCTTCTCGATCACCGCCATCCACTCGCCGGACGTCTCCGCGGAGCGGGTGCTGACCGCGATCGACGAGGAGCTGGAGAAGCTGGCGGCCACGCCGCCGGACGCCCAGGAACTGGCCAAGGTGACCGCGCGCTGGAGCGCGAGCCTGCACGCCGAGCACGACCGGCTGATGTCCCGGACGCTGTCGCTCGGCGCGTTCGAACTGCTCTACGGGGACCCGACGCTGGTGTCCCGGCTGCCGGACCGCATGGCGGCCGTCACCAGCGAGGACGTGGCCGCTGCCGCCAAGGCGCTGCGGCCCGACTCGCGCGCGGTCCTGCTCGTCGAGCCCGAAGGGGGAGCGAAGTGACAACCGCCGGACACCGCAGCGCCGAGGAGATCGGCCGCACCGCCACCGGGCCGCGCCCGGTCCCGGAGCTGGGTGCGCAGAAGGCCGCCGCGGACCTGTCCCATGTGGACACCGTGCTGCCCAGCGGCCTGCGCCTGCTCGCGGTCCGCAAGCCGACCGTGCCGCTGGTGGAGCTGCGCCTGCGGATCCCGTTCGGCGGCACCGCGCCGCTGCACGCGGCCACCGCGGAGGTGCTCGCCGAGACGATGCTCACCGGCACCGCCCGGCGCGACCGCATCGAGATCGACACCGAGCTGGCGCTGATCGGCGGCGAGCTGGACACCGTGGTCGACCCGGAGCGGCTGACCATCTCCGGCAACGGCCTGGCCGCCGGCCTGCCGACGCTGCTGGACGTGCTCGCCGACGCGCTCACCGCGGCGTCCTATGTGGACGACGAGGTGGCGCGCGAGTCGGCGCGGCTGGTCGAGCGGCTGGCCGTGTCCCGCACGCAGCCGCGGGTGATCGCCCGCGAGGCGCTGCTCAGGCACGTCTACGGCGACCACCCGGCGACCCGGGAGGTCCCGCAGGCCGCCGATGTCGAGCAGGTCACGCCCGAGGCCGTCCGCGCGCTGCACACCGCCGCGGTGCTGCCGCGTGGTTCGGTGCTGGTGATCGTCGGCGACATCGACCCGGAGAAGATCGCCGGGGACGTCGAGCGCGTGCTGGGCGGCTGGTCGTCGGAGGCGTCCGCGGTGGCGATGCCCGGCCTGCCCGAGGTGACCGGCGGTGACCTGCTGCTGGTGCCGCGGGCCGGGGCGGTGCAGTCGCAGATCCGGCTCATCGCGGAGTCCCTGCCGCGCACCGACCCGCGCTACGCCGCGCTGCAGCTGGCGAACCTGACCTACGGTGGCTACTTCTCCTCGCGGCTGGTGGAGAACATCCGCGAGGACAAGGGTTACACCTACAGCGCGCACTCCGGGTTCGAGTTCACCGGCGCCACCGCGACGGTCGGGGTCGACGCGGACACCGCGAACGAGGTCACCGCGGCCGCGCTGCTGGAGACCCGCTACGAGCTGGGCAGGCTGACGGTCGTGCCGCCGACGGCCGAGGAGGTCGAGTCGGTGCGCCAGTACGCCGTCGGCTCGCTGCTCACCGCGACGTCCTCGCAGGCCGGGCTGGCCAGCCAGCTCGCCGCGCTGACCGCGGCCGGCCTGGGCACGGAGTGGCTGGCCGAGCACCCCGAGCGGGTCGCCGCGGTCACCGTCGACGAGGTCGCGCAGGCCGCGCTGGACTTCTTCGCCCCGACCCGGTTCACCGGCGTCGTGGTGGGTGACGCCGAGACGCTCGCGCCGCAGCTGACCGCGCTCGGGGGCGTCGTCGTGGGGGAGCCCGGGAAGTGACCGTCGCACCGTTCACCCTGGGCCGCCTGCCGACCCTGTCCCGGTCCACTGTGGACCGTCAGGAGATGTTGCGGACCAACCCCGAGCGCCTGCGCACCCGCTGGCCGGACGCGCAGGTGATGCTGCTGGACCAGCAGTTGCGGACGCCGGTGCGCGAGGGGGAGGCGGTGCTGGCGACTCGCAAGGCCCTGGCCTTCGGCGAGGAGCCGCCCGCCGACGCGGTGTTCCTGGGCGAGTGGCAGGGCGTCGACTACTGGGCGCTGCCGGGTGAGCCGGAGGGCGAACCGGAGATCGTCGGGATGCCGGGCAGCTGGGGCGTGCCCGAAGAGGTGCCGCGGGCCGGCGGCGAGCTGTGGGTGACGCTGCGGGCGTACGGCGACCAGCTGGACGACACGGCGGCGGGGCTGTTCACCACGGCGCAGGCGCTGCGGGTGTGGCACCGGCAGGCGCGGTTCTGCGTGCGCGACGGCAGCCCGACGCGGCTGGTGCAGTTCGGGTGGGCGTCGCAGTGCGAGGCGTGCGGCCGCGAGGAGTACCCGCGCACCGACCCGGCGGTGATCTGCCTGGTGCACGACGAGGAGGGCGTCAACGGCGAGCACGTGCTGCTGGCGCGGCAGCCGGTGTGGCCGCCCGGGCGGTACTCGGTGCTGGCCGGGTTCGTCGAGGCCGGTGAGTCGCTCGAAGGCTGTTGCGTGCGGGAGATCCGCGAGGAGGTCGGCGCCGAGGTCCACGACGTGCGCTACCTGGGCAGCCAGCCGTGGCCGTTCCCGCGCTCGATCATGCTCGGCTTCACCGCGAAGGCCGACCCGTCCCGCCCGCTGGTTCCCGCCGACGGCGAGATCGAGGCCGCGCTGTGGGTGCCGCGCGCCGAGGTGCGCGCGGCGTTCGAGGCGAAGGGCGAGCCGGTCCCGATCCTGGACGGGGCGAGCGAGCTGATCCTGCCGGGGAACTCGTCGATCGCGCGCGTGATGCTGGAGGCCTGGGCGTACGCGGACCGCGGCTGAGCCTCAGCCGCGCACCAGGCGTTCGGCGTGGCCGGCCTCGGCCGGTGACACGTCGCTCGCCCGGCTCGCGCGGACCTGCCACCGCTCGGACAGGGCCCGGTCGATCCGGTGCCGGACCTCGCGTTCGGCACCGGGCTCGGCGGCGAACAGCACCCGGACGTGCAGCTCGTCGCCGCGCCGGTCGGCCCGCACGTGGTGCGGGGCCAGCGGACAGGGCGGCTCGTGCTCCCAGTGGCCGCACAACGCCACGGTCACTGCTGCGCCGGGAGCCCGCTCGTCGGCCCCGGGGGCCATCCCGAGCACCGCGTCGTGCGCGAAGACCTGCCGCATGAGACCAGTATGGCCCGGCATCCCGGTCGCGGCTCCGGTTGCCATCTCAGGCGAGCAGCGCCCCCAGCGGCAGGATGATCACGATCGCCACCACGGAGATCACCGTCTCCATGATCGACCAGCTCCGGATCGTCTGGCCGACCGACAGCCCGAAGTACTCCTTGACCAGCCAGAACCCGGCGTCGTTGACGTGCGAGAAGAACAGCGAACCCGCGCCGATCGCGAGCACCAGCAGCGCGGCCTCGGTGGGCGACATGGTGGCCGCCAGCCCGGACACCAGCCCGGCCGCGGACACCGTCGCCACCGTCGCCGAGCCCGTCGCGAGCCGGATCAGCACCGCGGCCAGCCAGCCGAGCAGCAGTGCCGGGATGTTGGCCCCCTCGGCGATCTGCGTGACGACGTTGCCCACGCCCGCGTCGACCAGGATCTGCTTGAACCCGCCGCCCGCGGCGACGATCAGGATGATCCCGGCGATCGGGCCGAGCGAGTCGCCGACCGTCGACGCCAGCCGGTCGCGCGTGAACCCGGCGGCGCGGCCCAGCGTGACCATGCCCAGCAGCACGGCGGCGAGCAGCGCGATCAGCGGGTCGCCGACGAAGTCCAGCACGCGGCGCACCGGGTTGCCGCTGCCGACGAGGATGTCCGCGATCGCCTTGCCCAGCATCAGGACCACCGGCAGCAGGACCGTCACCAGCGTCGCCCCGAAGCTCGGCCGCAGGCGCACGTCCTCGCTGCCGCCGCTGGCCGGGATCAGGTGCTCCGGCGCCTTCGCCTCGGGCACCCACCGCGCGGCGAGCTTGCCGAACACCGGACCCGCGATGATCACGGTCGGGATGGCGACCAGCAGGCCGAGACCGAGCACGATGCCGACGCTCGCGTTCAGCGCACCGGCCGCGGCCAGCGGACCGGGGTGCGGCGGCACCAGGCCGTGCAGCACGGACAGCCCGGCGAGCGCGGGGATGCCGACCAGCATCAGCGGTTTGCCGCTGCGCTTGGCGACCAGCAGCACGACCGGGATCAGCATGACCAGGCCGATCTCGAAGAACATCGGCAGCCCGATCAGGGCGGCGACCAGGGCCATCGCCCACGGCAGCGCCTTCGACGAGGTGCGGGACAGGATCGTGTCGACGATCTGCTCCGCCCCGCCGGAGTCGGCCAGCAGCTTGCCGAGCATCGCGCCCAGCGCGATCAGCAGGCCGACCGACGCGACGGTCGAGCCGACCCCGCTGGAAAAGCTCTTGATCACTTTGTCGACCGGCAGCCCGCCCAGCAGGCCGACCACCAGCGATCCGAAGATCAGGGACAGGAAGGCGTGCATGCGGGCCTTGCTGATCAGCACCACGATCAGGGCGATGCCGACCAGCGTCGCGACGACCAGCCGGGTGTCGGTCCCGGTCCAGGCGGCGGCGAGAGTACTCACGGCTGCTCCTTCGCCAGCTCGGTGAGCGCGCGGTCCACGATCGCCGCGGGGGATTCGAGGATGTCGGCGACCATGCCGCGCTCATCGGTTTCGAGGGGTTCGAGGTCGGCGAGCTGGGAGTCCAGCAGCGACACCGGCATGAAGTGCCCGGTCCGCCCGCGCATCCGCTCCGCCAGGACGTCCCGCGGGCCGTCGAGGTGCAGGAACCACACGTTCCCGCCGGTCCGCAGCACGTCGCGGTAGCGCCGCTTGAGCGCGGACGACGACACCACGCCGCCGGTGCGCTGGTGCTCGGCGATCCACGCCGCGATGGCGTGCAACCAGGGCCACCGGTCGTCGTCGTTCAGGGGATGGCCGGACGACATCTTCTCGATGTTGGCCGGCGGGTGGAAGGCGTCGGCCTCGGCGTATTCGACGCTCAGTCGCTCGGCCAACGCCGAACCCACCGTCGTCTTGCCCGACCCGGCGACACCCATCACGACGATGACCGTCATTGGCTTCGCTCCTCCGACCTCGCTGTCACTCGATCAGTGCAACGCAAAAGTACTACTTATTCAACCCACAAGTACTACTTAATCGAATCAGTGGTCTAGCGTCACCGGCGTGGCCGAGGGAATGCACGAGCGCATGCTCGACGCGGTGGGGACCGCGATCGCCTGTGGGGAACTGCCGCCGGGATCGGTGCTGCGGCTGGAGGAGCTGCAGCAGAGCTACGGCGCCTCGCGGACGGTGGCGCGCGAGGTGGTGCGCGCGCTCGAAGCGATGCGGCTGACCACGAGCAAGCGCCGCGTCGGCGTCACCGTGCGGGACTGCGCCGACTGGAACCACTACGACCCCCGGTTGATCCGCTGGCAGCTGGACAGCGAGCAGCGGCCCATCGCCCTGCGCAACCTGATGGAGCTGCGGTGGGCGGTCGAACCGAGCGCCGCGCGCTTCGCCGCGATCCGCGCGACCCCCGAGGAGCGCGGACGGCTGCGTGCACTGGGTGCCCGGCTGGAGGTCACCGCACACGCCCGGGACCTGCACACGTTCCTCGGGCACGACATCGACTTCCACCACCTGGTGCTCGCGGCGTCGGGTAATCCGATGTTCACGCAGCTGTCCGAGGTGGTGGCGGAGGTGCTGACCGGCCGCACCGAGCACGGCCTGATGCCGCCGGAACCACAGCCCGAGGCCGTCGCGCTGCACCTGGAGGTCGCCCACGCGATCGATTCCGCCGACGCCGACCGGGCCGAACGCGCGATGCGGGACATCATGGTCCAGGCACGCGACGAGGTGGCTTCCCAGTTCCAGTAGTCTCACGCCGGGATTCGACTTCGGGGGGCCACGAGTGAGTGCCGCACGGGCGATCGGACTGCTGCTGGGGGCGGCGGCGGACGGGGTGATCGGCGAGCCGAAGCGCGGCCGGCCGGTCACCGTGTTCACCCGCGCCGTCCGGACCACCGACGCGAACCTGCCCCAGCACCGCCTCGCCGGCGTCGCCTTCGCCGGTGGCCTGGCCGGTTCGGCCGTGGTGGCCGGGCTGCTGGCCGAGCGGTCGGTGCGGCGCAGCCCGGTCCTGCAGGCCCTCGGCACGGCCGTCGCGACCTGGGCGGTCCTCGGCGGCGCCGGTCTCGCCGCCGACGGCACCGAGCTGGCCCGCGGCCTGGAAGAGGGCGAGCTGGACGCGGCCCGCGCGACGCTGTCCGAACTGGACAACCGGCAGACCGGCGGGCTGAACGTGGTGGGTCTGTCCCGGGCGTCGGTGGAGTCGGTCGCCCAGCACACCGCCGATGCCGTCGTCGGGCCGCTGTTCTGGGGCGCGGTCGCCGGGATGCCCGGCCTGCTCGCCGCGCGGACGGTGTCGGTGCTGCGGACCCTGGGTGATCCGACGCGGCCGGCCGGCTGGTTCGCGCGGCGCCTGGACGACCTGGTCAACCTGCTGCCGACGCGGTTCGCGGCCGCGTTGACGGTGTCGAGCGCGCCGGTGGTCGGCGGTTCGGCGGCCGGGGCGTGGCGTGCGTGGCGGCGGGACACCGCGGCCCACCCGAGCCCCAACGCGGGCCGCATGGAGGCGGCGTTCGCGGGCGCGTTGGAGATCCGCCTCGGCGGCCGCACGGTCTACCCGCACGGCGTCGAGGAGCTGCCGGTGCTGGGCGACGGGCGGAACCCGGACGCCGGGCACGTGACCCGTGCGGTCGAGTTGTCCCGGGTGGTGGGGTGGCTGGCCGGGGTCAGTTCCGCCGTGCTGGCTGCTCTGTTCGGTCTGCGTCGCCGGAGTCGTCAGCCCCAGCCCTAGCCCTAGCCTCGTCTTCGGCGAGGATTTCCGCGACCGACTTCCGCTTGCGCTTGTTCTTCTCGGCCATCTCGTTGAGCACGCCGCCGGGTTTCATCTCGCGGACGGTGAAGTACACCAGGCCGGCGATGGCCATGATCCCGAACGCGATCCACTGCAGGGCGTAGGAGAAGAAGGGGCCGGCGTCGGTCTGCGGCAGGGGGAGCGCGTTGAGCACGCCCGGCTGGTCGGAGTCGAGCTGGAAGTAGCCGCCGCGGATGTCCAGGCCGCTCGACCGCGCCACGACGCGCGAGTCGACGCTGTAGCTCTGGAGCTTGCCGTGGGTGGAGGCGTCGGCGAAGGCGTCGCGGGTCTTCGGGTCGTTCTCGTCCGCCCGGATCCGCGCGACGATCGTCACGGTGCCCGCCGGCGGGGCGGCGTAGGGCGGGACCTCGGTGCGGGAGTCCGGCTGGAGGTACCCGCGGTCGACGAGGACGACCTGGCCGTCGGTGGTGCGGAACGGGGTGAGCACCTCGAAGGCGGGCTGCCCCTGAACGGTCCGCAACCGGGCGACGACCTCGTGCTCGGGGAGGTAGGCGCCGGTGATCTCGACGCGGGTCCACTCGGTGTTCGCGTCCGGCGCGGTGCCGGGCGGGAGAACGTCGTTCAACGGGCGCGGGTCGGCGGTGAGAGAGGCCTCGATGGCCCGGTTCTGGGCTTCGCGCTCGTCGTTGCGGGAGAACTGCCACGGAGACAGCAGCGTGAAGCAGGCGAACGCGAACGCGAGCACACCCACCACGAGGGCGAGCCAGCTCGGCCGGAGGAGGAACTTCAGCCGCACAGGTACACGGTAGGCCGTGCCCGGTGGGGGTGGTGTGGGGAGGTCAGCGCAGGGTGTGGCAGGTGACACCGGCTCCGGCCGGTGGGGGCTTCGGGCTCTGCCCCGCATGGGGCGTGCTCCCGCCTGGCGACCCCGGCGAGCCCAGGCGCCCTGCGGGCGCTTCGCGCCGCGCGCCCTGCGGGCGCTTCGCGCCGCGCGCCCTGCGGGCGCTTCGCGCCGCGCGCCCTGCGGGCGCTTCGCGCCGCGCGCCCTGCGGGCGCTTCGCGCCGCGCGCCCTGCGGGCGCTTCGCGCCGCGCGCCCTGCGGGCGCTTCGCGCCGCGCGCCCTGCGGGCGCTTCGCGCCGCGCGCCCTGCGGGCGCTTCGCGCCGCTCAGCCCGCCAGCGTCTCCGCCACCCGGAGCGCCTGCCGCGCGTACCCGGCCCCGAACACAGCGGCGTGCATGAGCAGCGGGAACAGCTGGTGCAGCTCCACGCGCTCCCGCCAGCCGTCGGCCAGCGGGGCGTCCAGATCCTTCGCCTCCTCCTCGTACGCGCCGAGGATGTGCTCCAGCAGCGGCGTCCCGAACAGGCGCAGCATCGCCAGGTCCGTTTCGCGGTGGCCGCCGTGCGCGGCGGGGTCGATCAGCCACACCGCGCCCCGCGCCCAGTGCACGTTGCCGCTCCACGCGTCGCCGTGGAGGCGGGCCGGGTGTTCGGCCGGGCCGCCCAGCTCGGGCAGCCGCGCGCACACCCGCTCGAACACCGCCGCCTGCCCGGCGTCGTACAGGCCCTGGTCCACGCACATCCGCACGTACGGCAGCACGCGGTACGAACCGTAGAACGTCGCCCAGTCGGCGCACGGCTCGTTGCGCATCGGCGCCAGGCCCATCCACGCGTCGGCCGGTCCGCCGGGCGGTGGCGATCCGTACGCGGGCGCGCCCCGCAGGTGCAGGCGCGCCAGGCCGCGTCCGAACGCCTCCGCCGCGGCGGTCTCGGGATACGTCGGCGGGACGTACTCCATGACGATCCACTCGTCGTCGTGCGCGTGGACCTGCGGGACCGGCACGTCGCCGTGCTCCCCGAGCCAGCGCAGCCCGGCGGCCTCGGCGTCGGTCGCGCCCGGGCCGCTGCCCTGCTTGGCGACCAGCACGCCGCGCCCCTCGGTCGTCACCAGGCACACCGCGCCGCCGCTGCGGCGCACCCCGGTGACCGGGACTCCCAGCAGCCGTTCGACGGCTTCGCGAACGCTCATGTCCAGCACCTTTTCGTCTGCCCGCCGCCACGGTATCCGCGCGCGGCGGCAACCGCATGGCCGCAGCTCAGAGCCGCGCCTTCGCCCAGTCCAGCAGCGCGGGGACGGTCCGTTCGACCATCGCGAGGACCTCGGGGAAGCCGTCGTCGCCGCCGTAGTACGGGTCGGGGACCTCGGCACCGTCGGGCGCCTCGGGGTCGAAGGACCGCAGCAGCCGCACCCGTGCGGGGTCGTCCACCATGCGCCGCAGCTCCCGCAGGTGGCCCCGGTCGGCGGCGAGGACCAGCGCGGCGGCCAGGTGATCGCTGTCGACCTGCGCGGCCACGTGCTTGCCGCGGTAGCCGGCCTCGCGCAGCGTGTCGCGGGCGCGCGGGTCGGCCGGTTCGCCGACGTGCCAGGGTCCGGTGCCGGCGCTGGTGACGCGGACCCGGTCGGCGAGCCCGGCTCGCTCCAGGTGCGCGCGGAAGACGATGGCCGCCATCGGGGAGCGGCAGATGTTGCCGGAACAGACGAAGCAGATGTGCAGGCTCGGCTCGGTCACACCCCGCAGTCTGCCCCACGGCACGTGCGAAGATCGCCCCATGCCCGCGCTCGCCGAAGTGATCGCCGCCCTGGAGGACGCCTATCCGCCCGCGCTGGCGGAGAGCTGGGACGCGGTCGGCCTGGTCTGCGGCGACCCCGCTGAGCCGGTCACCGACGTCCTGATCTGCGTCGACCCGGTCGCCGCGACCATCGACGAGGCGATCGAGACCGGTGTGCAGCTGGTCGTCGCGCACCACCCGCTGCTGCTGCGCGGCGTGCACGGCGTGCCGGCCGACACCCCGAAGGGCGCGCTGGTGCACCGGCTCATCCGCGCCGGCGTCGCCCTGTACTGCGCGCACACGAACGCCGACTCGGCGAATCCGGGCGTGTCCGACGCGCTCGCCGAAGCGATCGGCCTGCGCGTGCTCCGCCCGCTCGACCCGCACCCGGACGGCGGCACCGGCCTGGGCCGCATCGGCGAGCTGCCCGAGCCCGAACCGTTCGCCGCGTTCGTGCGCCGGGTCGCCGACGCCCTGCCGCGCACCGAGCCGGGCGTGCTCGGGGCAGGCGACCCGGATCGTCTGATTAGGACGGTCGCGGTGTCCGGCGGGGCCGGCGACGGCTTCCTGGGCGCCGCGACCGCGGCCGGGGTGGACGCCTACGTCACCGCCGACCTGCGCCACCACCCCGCCGGCGAGCACCTGGAGACCGGCGCGGACGCGCCCGCCCTGGTCGGCCTGACCCACTGGGCCAGCGAGTGGCCGTGGTGCGGGCAAGCCTCGGCGGTCCTGCGTGCCGCCTTTGCGGGTAACGTCAACGTGCACGTGTCCGCGCGCCGGACCGATCCGTGGACCATCCGCGCGTAATCCGAGGGAGTACCAGTGAAGGCAGAGCCAGCCGTCCAGCGTCAGCTGCTCGAGCTCGCGAAAGTGGATGCCGAGCTGTCCCGGGTCGAGCACCGCCGCCGCACCATGCCCGAGCTCGCCGAGATCGAGGGCATCCAGAAGACCCTGCGCGAGCTGCGCGACACCGCGATCCGGCACGAGACCGCGGCCTCCGACCTGGACCGCGAGATCGCCCGCCAGGAGAAGGAGATCGAGTCCGTCCGCGCCCGCGA
Source organism: Amycolatopsis ruanii (assembly GCF_003385175.1). Taxonomy (NCBI): domain Bacteria; kingdom Bacillati; phylum Actinomycetota; class Actinomycetes; order Pseudonocardiales; family Pseudonocardiaceae; genus Amycolatopsis; species Amycolatopsis ruanii. The sequence goes on along the minus strand of NZ_PQHY01000033.1, from coordinate 44,546 downwards.
GGACCGCGACCGCAAGCTGATCGACGGCGGCACGCTGCCGTCCAAGCAGGTCGCGGACCTGCAGCACGAGCTGGAGACCCTGGCCCGGCGGCAGAGCGCGCTGGAGGACGACCTGCTGGAGCTGATGGAGCGCCGCGAGGCGCTGGGCCTGGACGTGCAGCGCACCGGCGCCGAGGTGGACAAGACCGAGCAGGCGCTGGCCGACGTGGAGAGCCGCCGCGACGAGACGCTCAAGGACCTGGACACCACGAAGACGCGCCGCGAGGAGGACCGCGCCAAGCTGGTGCCGCGGTTCCCGGAGGGCCTGCTCAAGCTGTACGAGCGGGTCCGCGCGCACAAGGGCATCGGCGCCGCGCTGGTGCGGGCGCGCAAGTGCCTGGCCTGCAACATGGAGTTCGACCGCAACACGGTGTCCGAGCTCAAGGCGGCCGCGGAGGACGAGGTCGTGCAGTGCGAGAACTGCGGCGCGATCCTGGTGCGCACCGTGGAGTCGGGCCTGTGAGAGCGGTCGTCGAGGCCGACGGTGGCTCGCGGGGCAACCCCGGGCCGGCCGGCTACGGCGCCGTCGTCCGCGATGCCGCGACCGGTGAGATCCTGGCCGAGCGCCAGGAGGGGCTGGGCGTGGCGACGAACAACGTCGCCGAGTACTCGGGCCTGATCGCCGGGCTGCGCGCGGCCGCCGAGGCGGGGGCCACCGAGGTCGACGTGCGGATGGACTCCAAGCTGGTGGTCGAGCAGATGTCCGGCCGCTGGAAGATCAAGCACGAGGCCCTGAAGCCGCTCGCCGAGCGGGCGCGCGAGCTGGCCGCCGGGTTCGCGCGGGTGAGCTACCAGTGGATCCCGCGCGCGGAGAACGCGCACGCCGACCGGCTCGCCAACGAGGCGATGGACACCCAGGCCGGCAAGGACCCGGCGCCGGAGCGCACGACGCCGCAGAAGTGGACCGGCGCGCAGGGCACGCCGGTCCGGATGATGCTGCTGCGGCACGGTCAGACCGCGATGTCGGTGGACCGCCGGTATTCCGGCCGCGGTGACGTGCCGCTGACCGAGCACGGCGGGCAGCAGGCCGCGGCGGCCGCGAAGCGCCTGGCCGCGGTGTCCGAGCTGGGCACGGACACCGCGATCGTGGCCTCCCCGCTGACCCGGACGAAGCAGACCGCGCAGGCGGTGGCGGACGCGCTCGGCGCCCGCGTGGAGACCCACCCCGGCCTGCTGGAGACCGATTTCGGCGAGTGGGAGGGGCTCACGTTCGCCGAGGCCGCCCAGCGCGATCCGGAGCTGCACGGCCGCTGGCTGCGCGACCCGTTGGTGCCCGCGCCGGGCGGGGAGAGCTTCGACGCGGTGCACCAGCGGGTCCGCCGGACCCGCGACGAGCTGGTCGAGACCCACGCCGGGAAGACGATCGTCGTGGTCAGCCACGTCACCCCGATCAAGTCCCTGCTGCGGCTGGGTCTGGACGCGGGCCCGTCGCTGCTGTTCCGGCTGCACCTGGACCTGGCGTCGCTGTCGATCGTCGAGTTCTACCCGGACGGCAACGCCTCGGTGCGGCTGGTGAACGACATCTCGCACCTGGCCTGAGCACGCGTCACGGGAGCACCAGCCACAGCGCGACGGTCGCCGCGGCGAGGCTCGCCGGGACCGTCGCCAGGCCGAGCCGGGTGAACTCGCCCAGGCCGGGCGCGTCCCGGCCGAGCACGCGCCGCCACAGCAGCGTCGCCAGCGAGCCGACGTAGGTGGCGTTCGGGCCGATGTTCACGCCCAGCAGCACGGCGAGCAGCACTCCGGGAGCCGGGTGCGGGCCGAGCGCCGCCAGCAGGATCAGCGTCGCCGGGAGGTTGTTCACCAGGTTGGCCAGCGCGGCCGCCACGAACGCCGTGAGCAGCAGCGCGGGCAGGCCGGTCGTCGCCGGCAGCACCGCCCGCAGCGGGCCGCCGAGCAGGTGGTCCGACACCGCCTGGACGACGATCGCGAGACCCAGCACGAACAGGCTGAGCAGCGGGTTCGCCGCGACGACCAGCCGCACCGGGCTCGTCGTCCGCAGCGTCAGCGCCCGGACGGCGAGGACGGCGGCGGCGATCGCGGCCACCCACCCCGGCGCGAGCCCGATCAGCGGACCGGCCCCGAACCCGGCGAGCGTCAGCCCGAGGACGACCAGCGCGAAGACCGGCGCCTCCCGGCCGGCGTCCGCGGGCGGCGCGAACCCGGTCAGGTCGCGCCGGAAGAACCACCGGAAGACCGCCAGCTCGACCGCGATGGTGACCAGCCACGGCACCGCCATCAGCGCGGCGAACCCGGTGAAGGTCAGCCCGGACGCGGCGAAGGCCAGCAGGTTCGTCAGGTTCGAGACGGGCAGCAGCGTCGACGCCGAGTTGGCCAGGTGGGCACACGCGTACACGTGCGGCTTCGGCGGCAGGCCGAGGGTTCTCGTGGTGGCCAGGACGACTGGTGTCAGCAGGACGACCGTCGCGTCGAGGCTCAGCACCGCGGTCGTGCCCGCGGCGGCCGCGAAGGTCAGCGCGAGCAGCCACCGCGTCCTGCCGCGGCAGGCGGTGGCCAGCCGCGCGCCGAGCCACCGGAAGACGCCCTCGCGGTCGGCCAGGTCGGCGAGGACGAGGATCGCCGCGAGGAATCCGAGCGTCGGGGCCATCGCGGTGACCTGTTCCCACGCCTCGCCCGGCGGCACCAGCCCGGCGGCGAGCACGACGAGCGCCGCGGCCACCGCGACCAGCGCCTCCGGCAGACCCCGCGGACGCGCCATGGCGAACCCGAGAACGGCGGCGAGCGCCCCGAGGCTCCCGACCGCCGCGACCATGCCCGCACGCTAGCCCGCCGGCCGATGTTCTCCGGCGGGAGGGCAACCGCCGTCCGCGGCGCGGGAACGGTTACCCTGAGTGGGCGGACGAGTTGGCCGGGCGGTCGCGAGGGGTCACTCCCTCGAGGAAAGTCCGGACTCCGCAGGGCAGGGTGGTTGCTAACCGCAACCCGGGGCGACCCGCGGGACAGTGCCACAGAAAACAGACCGCTCCGGCCGTCACCGGCCGGGGCAAGGGTGAAACGGTGGTGTAAGAGACCACCAGCACCCCGGGTGACCGGGGTGGCTCGGTAAACCCCACCCGGAGCAAGGCCAAGAGGGCGCCGCGAGGCGCCTGCGCAGGCGATCGAGGGCGGCCCGTCCGATGCCTGCGGGTAGGCCGCTCGAGCCTGCCGGCGACGGCAGGCCTAGATGGATGGCCGCCACCGCGGCTTCGCGCCGCGGGACAGGATCCGGCTTACAGGCCAACTCGTCCGCCCCTTTCCCGCCGGCCCGCCGGTGGCCTAGGGTCGGGCGGTGGATCACGCAGAAGCCCGCGGCGTCGCGTTCCGGTGTCACCGGGTGCTCGAACCGCTGCACTCGTTCGTCTACTTCGCGCCCGAGGCGGAGCAAGCGCTCACCGAGGCCGGGTTGCGGCCGGGCCGGATGGGCTACTTCGCCAGCCGCGCCGCGCCGATGGGCACGGTGAGCGCGGGTGTGGTCGCGGCCACCTTCTACAACTTCAACCCGGAGCTGGTCGCCCGGCACATCCCGCGGGCGTGGACGCTGGCCACGCCGGAGCGGATCCTGCCGGCCCGGATGGCGGCGGCGGACGCCGGGCTGTGCCGCGTGCTGGGGGAGGAGCTGATCACCTCGCCGCGGCTGGCCGAGGCGGCGGAGCTGGCCCGCTCGGCGGCGTCGGCCTGCACGGCGGAGGGGCGCCCGTTGTACGCGGGGCACGCGGAGCTGGAGTGGCCGTCCGAGCCGCACCTGGTCCTCTGGCACGCGGCGACGCTGTTGCGTGAGTACCGGGGCGACGGGCACATCGCGGCGCTGGTCGGTCACGGGCTGGGCGGGCTGGCCGCGCTGATCACCTACACGGCGACGGGGAAGGGCTTCCTGGAGCCGGTCGCCAAGACGAGCCGCGGCTGGTCGGACGAGCAGTGGGACGCCGGCGTCGAGGACCTGCGCGCCCAGGGCCTGCTCGACGAGGACGGCCGGCTCACCCCGGAGGGCACTGCGCTGCGCGAGAGCCTCGAGGAGCAGACGAACGCCTCCGCGGTGGCCCCGTGGCGCCACCTGGGCGCCGAGAAGGCCGCGCGACTGCACGAGCTGGGCCGGGAACTGGCCCGCCACGCGGTCGCACACGGCGCCTTCCCGGACGGCATCTTCGCGGCGACGCGGGCCTGAGCTTCGCGCCTGTGGGCACGGAGGTCGCGCCAGCGATGGCACGTGCGACGCCCCGCGGTCGCGCGGAAGCGCGCGCCGCCCGGCTATCGAACGCCCGGCCCCTACCGTGCGGAGCCCGAGTTCTCACGGCGCCGGGCCCGCCGAACGCCCTCAGCCCCAGCCGCGCGGAGCCGGACTTCTCACGTTCGGTGAGGAGGAAAGCGTTCGCCCTTGCCCTGTGTCACCGCCGCTCGCCGCGGAAAGCGCTCGCCGCCTCCGCGCGACCCGGTGGGCCCGCACTGTTCACCTCGCCGCGGTACACCGCGGCACTCCGCACAGCGAGCGCTTACACTCGAGTCCACCCGAAAGTGCGTATCGATCACACATCGTGAGGACGAAACGGCTCCACTTGGGCGCTGGGTGACGGTGTTCGCTGGATCGGATGATCGACTCGCCCGGAGAAGTCGTCACGCCCGGGTACATGGCATGCGGCCGATCGGGTCATGCCACACTGTTGTCCGCGCCATCGAGGAGCGATACCGCGCACCCAGAGTGAAACGGGAATGCGCCTGTGGGTGAGTCCCTACCCACACTAGGAAATCCGGGTGCAGGGGGTTAACCCTGAGCGGTCTTGCCACGATGATGGAGGGCGACGAGTTCAGGAGAAGTGGCCGTACTGTGCCTGGTGTGGATGGACTGCCGTTCGACAGAGAGCGCTTTGACCGTCACAGCTTGTGACGCCATGATGGGCTAGACAGACCGGACGAACTTTCCGACCTCGTGGGCCCGCCCCGCGCTGACCCACCCGACACCCACACTCCTCGCACCTGGGAGTACGCGATGACCATGATGACACTTGTGCAGCACCTGGCGCAGGGCGAGATCAGGACCCGTGGAGTCCAGCAGTGGCTCCTCGACAACATCATTCCCCTGGTCCTGCTCGCCGTCGCGCTGCTGCTGCTCTGGCTCGGTGGCGGCAAGGGCGACAACGCCGGCGTCATGCGCCGCCTGGCCGGTGTGGTGATCGCGCTCGCGATCGTCGGCCTCGCCGTGAGCGGGCTCGGCGTCAACGTCGGCGAATGGATCGCCGGCTTGTTCACCAGCTGACGGCGCGGGGTAGCGCGCGTGCGGATTCGAACCGATGACGAGGTCTACCGGGTCGACGCGGTCTGGCTCGGCCCGCCGAAGGCGACGTTCCCGTGGCGGGCGCGGTACGTGGCCTGGGGTGTCGGCATCCCGGTGTTCCTCGTCGTCCTGGCCGTGGAGCGGCAGCTCGGCTTCGGGTTCGGCTTCTTCTCCACCGCGTGGGCGTTCGTCATCACGATCTTGATCACCCGGATGATCACGGCCAAGATCAGTCACGAGCGTCCGCTCGGTGCGGTCATGACGATGTGGCTGCGCGAGCTGCAGACGCCCCGCGAGAAGACCTCCGGAGAGGGCGGTGCGGTCACGGCCACGAAGATCCGCGTGCGGAACGAGCGGCCGCTGCCCAAGCACAAACGGCACCTCGCCGCGGCGGGGTCGCATCCTCACCACCAGCCAGCACGACCGCGTGGCGCGCGCACTTCGGCGCCACGGTAGGAGGTAGAGGTTGTTCGGAAGCGGCGGACGCCGGAAGGCCGGGAAGTCCGACCCCAGCGGGGCTGCGCAGTGGCCGCCGCAGCCGGGTCGCGCCCCCGGCAAGCAGGGCCGCCGGCTCCCCGGTGAGCAGGCGATACCCAGCTACACCCCGTCGATCTCCCTGCGCACCATCGACGGGCACCTGGTGCGCACCGAGAACGAGGTCTACGCCTGGTACCGGCTGGCGCCGCAGCGGTGGTCGTTCCGGTCGGACTCCCAGCGTCGCGACCTGATCGCCGCGATCGCCGGCCAGTACGCCGAGCTGCAGGGCCGCTGGCTGCACCTGCGCGTCACCACCCGGCCGTACCCGATCCGCATGTGGGCCGAGGCCCACGTGCACAACGCCATCCGCCGCCCGCCGGACGTGCCCGGCGCGCTGTCGTTCGACGACTACCTGATCGGTGAGCAGCAGCAGCTGCTCGGCCGGTCGATGGCGGAGAAAGAGGTCTACATCGGCGTCCAGGTGCAGACCCGGCGCGTCGTCGACCGCGCGGTGGAGCGCGCCGCCCCGCTGCTGCGCCGCATCCTGCCCGAGGCGGTCGACGCCGAGCTGGCCGCGCTGGACTCCGAGGTCGAGCACCTGGACCAGGTGATCGGCTCGTCCGGGCTGGAGGGCCGCCCGGTGCACGCCGAGGAGATGTCCTGGCTGATGCACCGCTCGTGCTCGCTCGGCCTGCCCGCGCCCCGGAATCTGCCCGCCGTGCCCGGCGCGGTGTGGGAGCCGGAGGACCTGGCCAGCTTCACCGACGCGGCGGACTTCCACGCCGAGCCGTACGCGCCGACGCTGACCGTGCGCGGCCGCACCGGGTCCAACGCCGGGGTGCAGCGGCACCTCGCGGTGCTGACCGTGGGCCAGATGCACGGCCTGCAGATCCCCGAGGTCGACGACCCGTGGGTGCAGCACGCGGACCGGCTGCCGGCTTCGGTGGAGTGGTCGGCCCGCATCTACGTGCGCCGCCCCGAGGAGGTGGCCGGCGAGCTGCAGCGCCAGATGAACAAGGTGCGCTCGCAGGTCAAGCACTACACCGACGAGCACGAGCTGGAGCCGCCGCAGTCGCTGGCGCGGCAGGCGACGCGCGTGCTCGAGATCGACGACGAGATGACCTCCGGCTTCACCGCGCTGGCGACCCGCGTGCGGTCGTGGTGGCGGCTGGCGGTGTCCGGCGACACCGAGCGCGAGGCGCTGCGGCTGGCGCAGCAGCTGCTCGACCTGTACAAGCCGAAGATCGCGATCGAGCACCCGGAGGCGCAGTACGCGCTGGCGCGGGAGTTCATCCCGGGTGAGCCGCTGTCGTCCTCGGCGTACATGCGCCGGGGTTCGGTGGTCTGGGCCGCGGCGGCGGTGCCGACGGCGACGGCCGAGGTCGGTGACCGGCGCGGCATCCTGCTCGGCGAGACGGTCACCGCGACCCGGCGCCCGGTCGCCTGGGACCCGTGGATGGCGCAGGAGATCCGCGACGGGTCCGGCCTGACCGCGATGGTCGCCGGTCTCGGTGGCGGCAAGTCGTTCCTCGGCGGCGGCATCGTCTACAAGACCCTGCGCGCCGGGGCGCACTGGACGCTGCTGGACCCGTCCGGCCCGCTGTCCCGGTTGTGCGATCTGCCGGAGATCCGGCCGTACGCGCGGCCCATCAACTTGCTGAATGCACAACCCGGCATCCTCAACCCCTACCGCGTGGTGGCCGAGCCGCTGCTCGAGCACTTCATGGACGAGGAGGACCCGGAGCGGGCGTGGCGGCGCGAGCGGGCGCTGGCCGGCGCGACCCGGCGGCGGCTCGTGCTGGACGTGCTCACCGGGGTGCTGCCGTACGAGGTCGCGCGGATGCCGCAGAGCCGGATCGTGCTGCTGCGGGCGGTGCGCGCCTTCGGCGGCCGGTACGACGCGGACCCGGGCCAGGTGATCGACGCGCTGCGCCGGGACTCCAGCGAGCACCACGAGCACGCGGTGGTGGTGGCGGACTTCCTGGACGAGATGCGTGAGCGCATGTCGCTGCTGATCCCGGAGAACGACGCCGACCCGTACTCGGAGACGCGCGACGACCGGCTGACGGTGCTGACGATGGCCGGGCTGACGCTGCCCAAGGACGGCGTGGGCCGCGAGCACTGGACCGACGCCGAGGCGCTCGGTGTCGAGATGCTGAACCTGGCCGCGTGGCTGACGCAGCGGTCGGTCTACGAAAAGCCCAAGGACCTGCGCAAGGGCGTGTGGATCGACGAGGCGTTCTTCCTGTCCGAGGTGCCGACCGGGCGGGTGCTGATGAACCGGTTCGCGCGTGACTCGCGGAAGTGGAACGTCCGGGTGCTGCTGTCCTCGCAGATCCCGGCGGACTTCCTGAAGATCCAGGGTTTCGTCGCGCTGCTGGACTCGGTGTTCGTCGGGCGCCTCGACGACGACGAGGCGCAGGCCGACGCGCTGCGGCTGCTGAAGGTGCCGGTGGGCGTCGGGTACGAGCAGGTGGTCGCGTCGCTGGGCCGGCGGCCCGGTGCGCAGCGCGGCCTGGAGCGCGACCGCGAGCCGAGGCAGTTCATCTTCGGCGACGGTGCCGGTGGCGTGGAGCGGATCCGGGTGGACTTCTCCGGGCCGCACCTGGCCCACCTGCGCGCGTCCCTGGACACGACGCCGGGTTCGAAGGACGCGCTGCCGGCGGACACGCACGCCCGGGACACCGAACCCCCGCGCGAGGAGCAGCACGTGGCGTCCCCGCCACCGGACGACGAGCTGGAGCCGGACCTGGAGCTGGCCGCGGAACGCGACCTGGGGCTGACGGAGGAGCAAATCCTCGCCGAGGACGTCCCGGGTTCCGGCGACGGCGAGCGGGCGGGCGCGGGCAAGCGCGGCGGCTGGGACGCGGCATGACGCTCGTGACGGTCTTGAGCGTGCTGGCCGTGGCCGGGAGCTGGCACGCCCTGCGAAGGGGCCTGAAGAACCGCGGGAGCCGCCGGAAGAGACCACCCCGCTGGGCGGCCGTGGTGGCGGTCGCCCTGCTGATGGGTTTCCAGACCACGGTCATGGCCCCATCAGCCTCCGCGGCGTCCTGTGGTGAGGCGCCGAACCCCGAGCGGCCTGGTGCCGGTTTGGTGGGCGCTCTCGACCCACCTGCCCGGCACGGCGAGAACGGCAGCGCCTATCTGGACTACAGCTACGCCGGGACGGTCTGGTACGTGTACCAGACCGACTGCGGTCCGCTGTCCGGGATCACCAGCCCGAACACGACCATCGACACCTGGGCCGGCAACCAGCTCTTCAACATCGGCAAGAACATCGTGGGAGCCACCAACTCACTGCACTACACGGTGATGGAGGGCGGGCTCCTCAACCCGATCTACAACGCCGTGAAATCGGGCGCGGAGAAGGTCTACAACAACGTCTACGCGCAGCTCTTCGGTCTGTTCGCGCTGGTGCTCGCCATCATGATGTTCCGCAACATCTGGCGCGGGGACCTGTCCGCGGTGAGCAAACGCGGGCTCTACGCCCTCGGCGCCGTGTGGCTGGCGGCGTCGTCGATGGCGATGTTGCAGTACTTCGATCCCATCGACCGGGCGATCGTACAGACCAGCACCAACATCCAGGCCGGGTTCGTCGACAACTCGGGCGACCGGATCGTGCGCGAAGTCCTGCCCACGGACCTCTACAACCAGGTGATCTACAACAACTGGCTGCGCGGGGAGTTCGGCGCGCCGGACGCGCCGCAGGCGCAGCAGTTCGGGCGTCCGCTGCTCGACGCGCAGGCGTTCACGTGGACCCAGATCCGCAACGGCGACGACGCGAACCAGGGTGTGGTGGACGCGAAGAAGGCCGCGTACAAGAACATCTCCACCCAGCTCGGTCCGGCGACCCAGTACTTCACCGGAGAGGGTGGCAGCCGGACGGGATCCGGGTTCCTCGCACTCGGCCAGAGCCTGGTCTACGCCTTGTTCCAGTTGCTGGCCAAGGCTTCCGTGCTGCTGGCCCAGGTGCTGATCCGGTTGTTCGTCCTGACGGCACCGTTGATCGGCCTGGTGGCCCTGGTCCACCACGACATCCTGCGCCGCGTGGCGCGGTTGCTCGGGGCGGTCGGCTTCAACCTGCTCGTCCTCTCGGTGCTCGCCGGTGTGCACGCCCTGCTGCTGCAGGCCATCTTCGCCGCGGGGAACTCGCTCTCGATCCTCACCCAGATGGTCATGGCGGGGCTGGTGACCGTTCTGCTGTTCCTCGTCGGGCGGCCGGTGCGTCGGCTCTGGCAGATGGTCGAGATGTCCGTCGGCGTGGTCGGGTCCTCCATTCCGGCCCCGAGCGGCGGCCTGTTCAGCCGCTTCCGCAGGAAGCAGGGGCCCACGCCGCAGGACGAGTTCTGGGAGAGCGTCCGCGAGAGCGAGGAGAGCGAGGTCGCCAGCCCGACCGGGTCCGCCGGCCGCGGGCGTCCCGAGGCGACCGTCTTCGCCACCGCCCAGCGTCTCGACGGCGCCGGGGCCATGGCCGCCCGCCCGGCGGCCGCCTGGTCCGGTGCGCCCTGGCCCGGCGGTGGACCGGCGCTGCCCGGACACGCCAGGCCCGGCCTGCCCGCCGGCGGCGGCAACCAGCCCGCCTTCGCCGGTTACGCACCCGACGGCGCGGACCCGGACGCGTTCGTCTACTCCGCCCCGCCGGGCACCACGCGCCGCGCGGACGGCTGGATGCCGCCGGTCGCGCAACGGCCCAGCCGCCGCGTGGACACCTCGCCCGTCTACGACCGCGGCTGGGACGAACCCGACCCCGTCGTCGTCCCGTCGCGCATCTCGCGGCCCGGCATGAGCGCCACCCCCGCCCAGCGGCCGGAACCCCGCCGCGCCGGGCAGGAGCTCGTCGGCGGCAAGCCGGTCCACGTGCTGTACCGCCCCTCCCGCGGGCTCGAGGTGCGCGACGACTCCCGTGACACCGACCGGATCGTGCGGTGATGTAGATGCCGATCCGGACCAACCGCGGCCGCGCCGCCGTCTACCGCCGCATCTGGGGTTTCCCGCTGCGCTCGCCGGCCCAGCTCGTCGGCACCGCCGTCGCGGTGATCGTGCTGATCGTCGCCATCGGCATCGTCGTGCCGCAGTTGCTGGGCAACCCCAACCGTTCCGGGCCGACGCCGGTGCGCATCCAGGACCCCGGCGCCGGCAGCAGCCCGACCAGCGCGGGCTCCTCGCCGGCCCCGATGTCCACCCGCCTCACCGCGCCGCTGCTCCAGCCGACCTCCGCCGCGCCGGACCCGGCGGCCCTGCGGATCGCCAAGCAGTGGGCCACCGCGTGGGCCACCCACCCGGACGGCATCACCAACGCCCAGTGGCTGGACGGCCTGCGTCCACTCACGACGGAGGAGTACCTGCCGGAGATGTCCACTGTGGACCCGGCGAACATCCCGGCGACCAGGGTGACCGGCGAACCCACCGTCACCAAGTCCTACACCAGTTCCGTGGAGGTGCTCGTCCCGACCGACGGCCCGAAACTGTCGATCACCGTGGCGAAGACGCCGTCCGGCTGGCTCGTCACCGGCTACGACCAGGCGAGCTGACCCATGCGGATCGGTGTCCTCGTCGGCGTTCTCGTCGCCGTGCTCTTCGCGGGGGTCGCGACCGTCGGGGTCGTCACCAAGGTCGTGACCGACCAGCAGCAGGCCCAGATGCAGGCCGCGTACACCAACGTCAGCTGCGACGCGGCGATCGGCCCGAGCGTGCCCGGCACCGACCAGGGCGCCGCCCAGGCCGCGAAGCTCAACGACGAGCAGCGGTACATCATCAGCCAGATCATCGAAATCGGCAAACAACGCGGGTTGTCGCCGCGTGCGTGGCAGATCGCGATCCAGGCCGGCATGACCGAGTCCGGCATGCGCAACCTGAACTACGGCGACCGGGACTCGCTGGGCATCTTCCAGATGCGGCCGTCGATGGGCTGGGGCACGCCCGCCCAGCTGCAGGACATCCCGTACCAGATCAACAAGTTCTACAACGTCCTGCTCACCGTGCCGGACTGGGACAAGCAGCGCCCCGGTGCGTCGGCGCAGGACGTCGAGCGGTCGGCGTTCCCCGAGCGCTACCACAAGTGGGAGCAGATGGCAGCCCACCTGGTGGAGAACCTGGGCCAGGTCGCGGACATGGTCGGCTGCGGGCAGAGCGCGGGGCTCGTGCTGCCGCCCAACAACGCCGCGGCCGCCGCGATCCAGTTCGCGCTGGGGGAGCAGGGCAAGCCGTACGTGTGGGGCGCGACCGGGCCGAACTCCTACGACTGCTCCGGCCTGATGCTGCGGGCGTACGAGGCGGCGGGCATCACACTCAGCCGGGTGTCGCGCGACCAGTACAAGAACGGCGCGATGCTTCCGGTGCGTGACGCCCAGCCCGGTGACCTGCTCTTCTGGGCGTATGACCCGTCGAACCCGGCGACCATCCACCACGTCGCGATGTACCTTGGCGACGGGAAGATCGTGGAGGCCCAGCAGACCGGCGTGCCGGTGCACACCCGGAAGGTCTCCTGGAACGAAGACGAGCTTGTGCCGCAGGCAGTCCGGCCCGGCGTGTAGAAGGTGATGCCCCGTGGCGAAGAAGTTCGGTAAGCGCAACAAGAAGCCGGCGCAGCTGGGCGACCTGTTCGGCGCCCCGCCGCCCCCGCCGCGGTCGGGGCCGCCCGCGTCGAGCACGCCCCTGTCCGATTACCTGTCGCAGGGACTGCCGGGTGTGGACGACGGTTACGTCGTGCTGCCGCGTTCGCTGGCGGAGGGGATGTCGCTGCCGTGGCAGCAGCAGATGGCCGCGTTGCTGTCGCAGTTCCACCAGACGCACCGGTCGCTGTCGTGGCCGATCTACCGCACGGTGCCCTCGCGCTACGAGAAGCTCGTCGACCTGGACGAGGAGCAGCTCGCCGAGGTCGGCTACCTGGTCGAGATCGACGCCGACGGGGACATGGTCTACCGGGAGCGCAGCGGGCGGAAGGTCGAGGAGCCGGAGAACACGACCGTCCTGGTGCCCTGCCTGGACCCGATCCCGCCGCGCGGACGGACCAGCCGCGAGGCCGAGGCGCCCGCCCCGGCCGCGGACGCCCCCCGCGCCGCGCCGATGATCATCCCGCCCGCACCGGTGTGGCGGACCACGCCGACGACGCCGTCGCCGGAGGTGCCGCCGCTGCCGGAGCCGCCGAAGAAGCTCGCCGCCCCGCGCACACCCCCCGAGAGCGGCCCAGCGCTGCCCAGCGCACCCGAGGCGGGTGCCGTGGCCGGTCCGGCCGCGGTGCCCGGTGCTGCCGAGAGTGGCTCAGGAAGGGCCAGGGTGCCCGGTGCGCCCGAGGTGGGTTCGGTGGCCGGTGCGCCTGGGGCCGGTCCGGCCACGGTGCCCTGTGCTGCTCCCGCCGGTCCGGTGGCGCCGGGCCCCTCTGGGAGTGGTTCGTCCGCGGCGCCCGGCGCCTCTCCGGCCGGCCCGGTGGCGCCCGGCGCGCCCCAGGCCGGCCCGGCAACCGGGGCTTCTCAGGCAGGGCCGGGAATGCCCGCAACTGGCTCGGGGCCGGCCGTGGCGCCGGCCGGCCCCGCCGCGCCCGGTCCGTCCGGGGCAGCCCCCAACGCGCCGTCGCCCGAGGGTGCCCAGCGGGTCACCAACCCGCAGGCCTGGCGCACGATGGAGCCGCCGGAGGAGCCCCCGCGCTTCACCGAACCGCTGCCCCCGCAACCGCAGCCCACCCCGGCGGCCGGTATTCCGCTGGGCGGCCTCACCAAGCACGATCCGGAGCCGACGCCGCCGCAAGGCACGCCAAGGGTGAACCGCGACTGGTTCGAGCCGGACCAGCCGGAGCACGAGTTCGGCCCGACCGGCCAGCCGACGGAGCTGCCCTACCGCTACCGCCCCTGACCGGGACGTCCCGGCCACAGCCGACCTTCTGGGGGCCGCCGTATCTCCGTCGGCGGTGCGCTGCCCGTTCACGGCACCGGGGCCCGCCCCCGTCCGGAGGGATCGTCGTATCTCCGTCGTCGGTGCGCTGGCCGCTCACAGCACCCCTACTCCGCCCGGAGTAGCCGCCGTACGCCACCAGCCGTGGCTTCGGCGTTCACCGCACCGCCCCAGGGAGCAAACCACCGCACCCCGGCCACCCTTTCCTCCACCCCCCGTTGCACGCCGTACTACTTTGGAGTGAGTAGGCGAGCGTGACTGGGGGTTGACGGTGAGTGAGCACGCCAACTCGGTTTCGGGCGGGGTCGAGGGTGCCGTCGTCCAGGCGGGCTCCGTGCACGGCAACGTGTACATCTCGCAACCGGCGCCGATTCCGGTCGTGCCCCGCCAGCTTTCGCCGCCGCCGGCCGGGTTCGTCGGCCGCGACGCCGAAGTGGCGCGGCTCGACGAACTCCTGGCCGACGGCGGCGTCGTCGTGCTCAAGGGACCCGGCGGCGTCGGCAAGACCGCCCTCGCGTTGTCCTGGCTCGCCCGCGCCTGCAAGCGCTTTCCCGACGGTCAGCTCCACGCCGAACTCGCCCTCCCGACCGGCGAACCGGTGGCGCCGGAGGACGTGCTCGGCCAGTTCCTCCGCGCGCTCCGCGTGCCGGCTCCGCAGGTGCCGGCCGGGCTGGCCGAGCGAACCGCCCTCTACCGGTCGGTGACCACCGGCAAGTCGCTGGCCGTCCTGCTCGACGACGCGGTCTCGGCCGCACAGGTCCGCGTGCTGCTCCCGGTTTCGGGCGTCACGGTGGTGACCACGCGCCGGGCACTGCTCGGTCTCCTCGCCACCGGGGCGCACGTCGTTCCGGTCGGCCCGCTGCCCGCGGAGCCCGCGCTGACACTGCTGGAAGCGCGGATCGGCACCGAGCGGCTGGCGGCCGAGGAAGAGGCCGCGCGCGATCTGGTCGGCTTCTGCGGAGGACTGCCCATCGCGCTGTGCGTCGTGGCCGCCCGGGCCGCCACCAGGCCACGGCGTCCGTTGATCCGGTTGGTGGCCGAACTGGCGGACGAGCGCGCCCGGCTCGACCGACTGTCGGCGGAGGGAGACCTTTCGGTGCGTTCTACTTTGGACGGTGCGTACGACGACCTTCCCGCTGACCTCAGGCGCCTCTACCGCGCCCTGAGCCTGCACCCCGGCGACGGGTTCGGCCCCGAGGTGGTCGCCGCGATGCTCGCCGTCGGCGTGGACACCGCCCAGGACGGGCTGGACGCCCTGGTGGACGCCAGCCTGGCCGAGGAACTGGAGGAGGGCTCCTACCGGCTGCACGATCTCGTCCGGGTGCACGCGCACGGCCTGGCGCTGGCCGAGGACAGTGAGGACGAGCGTGCCGGCCTGGTGCACCGGATCGCCCGCTGGTACGTGTACGCGACCCACCGCGCGAACCGCATGGTGATGCCCGCGCGAGCGATCATCAGTTCCGAACCCGAGCCGGCCGAGTTCGCCTGGCCACGGTGCCTCACCCAACACAGCTCGGCACTGGACTGGCTGGAAGCGCACCGCACCACGCTGCTCGCACTGGCCAAGGAAGCCCTGGGACGTTCGTGGCCGCGGCTGGCCCTCGAACTGGCCGACGCGTTGCAGCCGCTGCTCAAACTGCACAAGCACCGCGCGGACGCCTTCGCCAGCAACGAAATCGCCCTGCGCGCCGCCGAAACCGCGGGAGACCCAGCACTGCGCGACCGCATGCGCAAGCGGTTGGCCCGGGCGCACCTCGCGCGCGGCGAATGGCAGATCGCGCAGGAGCACGCGGCGGATCTCCTGCAAGCCAGCCGAGCCCGTGGCGACCGGCGTGGTGAAGCCGGCGCGCTCAAGACCCTCGGCCTGGTCGCGGTCGAACGCGGTGATCTGGACGACGCGGCCACCTCGTTCCGCGCGACCGCCGAGATCCTGCGTTCACTCGGCCGGAGCCGGGGCGAGGCTCTCGCCTTGATCAACCTGAGCGAGGCGCTCGTGGGGCTCGGCCGGCACGAGGCCGCGATCGAAGAGGCGGGCCGGGCGCGCCGCTTGCTGTCGACGCTCGGCCGGGCGGACCCGTACAACGTCGCGAGAGCTGTCGCCGTCCTCGGGCACGCGCACCTCGCGGCCGGTGACCTCACGCAGGCGCGCCCGCTCCTCGAACACGCCCTGACCGCATTCGCCGAGCTGGGTTCCGATCACGAGCGCGCCCGTGCCCACCAGTTGCTCGCCCAGCTGGCCCGCCGCGTCGGTGACGACGACCAGGCCCGGCGGCACGAAGACCTGGCCCGAACGCTGCTGGCTACGCGAGCGTGGTGATCGGCGGCAGACCCGGCGACCGGCACAGTCCGGCCAGGGCGTCCGCGTCGATCCCCGGCTCCTCGTCCGGCCCGCCGCCGACTTTCCAGCCCGCCGCCGCCGCGGCCAGCCGCAGCGCCCGGCCCGGGTCGCCCGAAGCGAAGTACCCGTGCGTGAAGGTGCCCAGCAAGGTGTCGCCGGCTCCGGCCATGAAACGGACACCACGCGGGCTCACGGATTCCACCCGCCAGATGCGCCGGTTCGTTCTGACGCCGAGCACAGCGCCTTCGGAACCGCAACCGACCAGAACCACTTCCGTGCCGTAGCGGTCCCAGATGGCGCGGATCCAGTTCTCCGGGAGCATCGGCAGCTTCTCGTGCGAACAGGCCAGTACGTGCGCGCTGTGCATCCAGTCGCGGTTGTGCCGGGAACCGATGTCGTCCACCAGGTGCAGATCGGTGACGATCGGGATACCCCGGTCGACGGCGGCGGGGATCAGCGGACGCGTGAACCCGATGTTCGTCAGCACCGCCGCCGTGCAGCCGTCCGCGACAGCCTGCGCGAAGCGCGCCGCGGGATAGGCGAGCCGGGGCGTGCCGCGCAGGTCGGAGGCGCCGCACCGGGTGCCGTTCCGGTCGTAGAGCACCATCGACCGGGGCTGGCTCTCGCAGGGGAGTGTCGTCGTCCCGGCCAGCCCGTGCCGGCGCAGTCCCAGCTCGACCATCCGGCCCAGCAGATCGGTGCCGACGAAGGTGGCCAGGGTGACCCGCTCACCGAGCCGCTGGAGCGTGCGTGCGACGGTCCAGCCGACCCCGGCCAGGCGGAGGCTGATGTCACCGGGATGAGTCGTGCTGGACACCAGCGGGATGGGGAAGGACTCGAACTGGCGCGCCATCCGCCCGGTCACCGCGCCCGCGACGAACATCATGACGTCACCGCCCTGGTGTGCGCTTCCCGAGCGTGCTCGCCCAGCGCCTGCCAACTGATGCGCCCACTGAAGCCGGGCCGGACGATCCGCGGATCGTGCCCGCGCGCGGCGAGCAACGCCCACTGCCCGCACTCGTGCCGGACCGCGACGACCAGGCAGCCGGGATAGCCGGCGAACGCGCTGACCAGCTGCCACGAAGCCCGTGCCAGCGTGGCCGCCTCCAGGAGGATGATGTCCGCGCACTGCAGGACACACCGGCTCGCGGAACCAGCGCGGACGAGCAGCTCGTCAGGCATCGAGGTCTCCTTCCGTGCGCAGGGACGCCGGCGGGACGGCCCGGTGCTTCCCGGGCATCGGGAGCCGCAGCAGGCGGTACATCTCCGCGCGGAGCAACCGGTGCGCCTGCCCAGGCCGGGAGGTCAACCGCCGCGTGACCTGGACGCCCCAGTCCGCCGGGGGTGTCTGGTGCAGTTGCGGCTCGATCGGCTGAAAGCGCCGCAGCCGCGGTGCGTGCCTGCCGACGTACGCCTGCGCTGAGTCGTCGTCCAGCTCGCCGAGCGGGATGTCGGTGTGCAGCACCGGTTTGCCCACCGCGGCGGCGTAGACCGTCGTCGAACCGTGATCGCCGATGACGCGGTCGGCAGCCACCACGACTGCCTTCCAGTCGGCTTCGGGCTCGACGAGCACCAGGCCGGCCGCACGCTCCTCCGCCAGCCAGGCCTTCACCTGGCGTCGCCCGTGCCCGGCCCACGCCGCCGGGTGGAGCATCGCCGCCACCCGGTACCGGTCGGGATCGAGCTGACGCAGCAGGTCACCGAGCAGTCCGGGATGCCGCCCGAACAAGGAATGCGGTCCCCAGGTCGAGGTGACCAGCACCAGTTCCCGGTCGCCGATGCCGAGTTCGCGCCGGTAGCCGTCGCGGTGAGCGACGCTCGCGGCGAGCTGGTCGACACACGGATCACCGGCCACCAGCGCGACTCCGGCCGCTTCGGGGCACTGCTCGGCGAGCACGGCCAGCTGGGCCTCGTGTGACAGCACGATCGACGCCGGCACGACTCGCCCGGCCTTCACCAGGTGCTCGGAGCCGAGACCGTAGACGCTCCGGCGGGCGGCGACACCCGCGGCGGCGAGCGGGGTCTTCTTCGCATACCCGGCGCCGTGCGGCAGGACGAGCACCGGCGCGTGCACGTCGGCGATCCCGCCGTAGGCGGCCGCGAGACCGAGGTCGAACCGTTCCCGGACCGCCTGCTCCCACGGAATCTCCAGCGCGCCGGCGCTGCGCAGCAGGTCACTGACGCCCTCGGTGAAGACGTCCGGCGCCTGCGTGAAGACGGCCTGGACCGCCTGGTCCTCTTCGATCAGGCCGAGCACGTCGAGCAGCCGCTGCCCGGTGACGATCGTGTGCACGACGACGAGGACCGTCCGGCAGCCGCGCCTGGTCACCCAGCGGTCGGCATCCGGCCCCACCGGGACGGCCGACCATTTTCGCTCCACCATGTTCCGCTCCCCTCACGAGACGGTGTGGTCCAGCATCGGGAGGGGCACGACCAAAACAGTTGCAACGCCGGGCAACGCATTGCCGGGCAATGTGCCGCATAACGATGGAGTATCGGAAAGAGGCAGGCTCGCCCGAGCGTTGCCGGTGCGGTGACACTTCTTGAGGAGTGGGCCGCATCCGATGGGTGTGCGGGGGCGAATACCAATGGAATTTCGAATTCTGGGGCCGGTGCGCGTCGCCGCACCGGAGGCGCTCGACGAGCTTCGTTCCGTCAAGCGCCGTGGGCTGCTTTCGATCGTGCTGCTGCAGGCGAATCAGCGCGTGCACGAGGAAAAGCTGTTGAACTGGTTGTGGCGGGACGAGGACGGTAGCGAGAACCTCGCGGAGTTGCGCCGGACCGTCACGAAGGTCCGGCGTGTTCTGAAGCGCACGCCCAGCCGTCCGGAACTGCGGCGGGAAGGCGAATATTACCGACTCGACGTGAACCCCGATCTGGTCGATTTCCACGTCTTCCGGCGGCTCGCGAAAGAGGGGGCCGGCGCCCGGGAAAGACGGGAGCACCGGAAGGCGTTGTCCCTGCTGGAAAGCGCGCTGGAGCTCTGGCCGGAACCCGTGGCGTTCGAGAACGTTCCGCTGTCGTGGGCGCGGCAGGCCAGTGACCGGCTGGTCGAACACGAGCTGGTGCCCGCGTGCCGCGATTACTACGAAACCCACCTCGCGCTCGAACACTACGACGTCGTCGTCTCGCACCTGCGGCAGCGACCCGCGTTGTTGGAGCGCAACGAAACCATCGCGGCCGTCTACGTCCGGGCGCTGGCCGTCGTCGAGGACGCGGACGCCGTGGCGGACTTCCGCGAGCGGTTCGCCGACGGGTTCCGCGAACACTTCGGAGAAGACCCGAGCGAACGCTTCTTCGCGCTCTGCCGTCGGCTGATCGACGAGCAACCGCCGGCTTCGGCGTACGGCCTTCCCGAGCCGCCCTGTCTGCTGCCCCGCGACGTGCCCGACTTCGTCGGGCGGGAGGACCTGCTCACCACTCTCGACGACTGGCTGGTCGCCGACGACGTGCCGGGTGTCGCGGCACTGGACGGCCTGCCCGGATCCGGCAAGACCGCGATCGCGAAGCACTGGGCGCGGACGCGGGCCGAACACTTCGTGCACGGCCAGCTCTACGCCGATCTCGAGGGCTTCGGCCCGGCGCGCCCCCTGGCTCCCTCAGCGGTCCTGGCGCGGTTCCTCGCGGTGCTGGGCGTCCACCAAGCGGATCTGCCGCACGGCGTCGAGGAGCGGGTGATGCTGTTGCGGCACAAGCTGCGTGGCCGCCGGGTGCTCGTCGTCCTCGACAACGTCCGCGACGCGGCGCATGTACGGCCGTTGCTCGACGCCACCGCGCCGTGCTCGGTGCTGGTGACGAGCCGGAACCGCCTGGGGCTCGCCGACTGCCGTCACCTGACGGTCCCCAGCATGGCCCCGCACGAAGCGGTCGCGCTGCTGCACCGCCGGATCCGTGACGGGCGCGCGCGGCACGAAGCCGGTGCGCTGCGAAACCTCGCGCGCCTGTGCGACGGGCTTCCGCTGGGACTGCGGATCGCCGCCGAGTACGTGGCGGCCCGGTCCGACGTCGCGATCGGGGATCTGGTCGGTCAGCTCGGTTCCCGGCAACGACTCCTGGACCTGAGCAGTCCGGGGGACAGCGAGTACCGGACGTTGCGCGCGGTCTTCACGTCGTCGTTCGCGCTCCTGCGGCCGGAGGCGCAGAGGTTGCTGCGTCTGCTCGGGCTGCACCCCAGCGCGTCGATCACCAGCCCGGTGGCGGCGGCGATGGCCGGAACGCCGGTGCCGGACGTCGAGGACGTCTTCGCGGTCCTGCTCGGTGCGCGGCTGGTCGATCAGAAGACCGTGACCGGTTACCGCGTGCACGACCTCGTCCACGCCTACGCGGGCGACAGCGCGCGCCGCTACCTCGGGGAGGCGGAGCGACGCGAGGCACTCGTGCGGATGGTGGAGTTCTACCGGACCACGGTGGACAACGCGGTGCGCACCATCGAGCCGTCGCTGACCGAGGTGCCGGCGATGGCGGTGCCCTCCGGCGTGACGCCGCTCGAGTTCGCCGACCCGGAGGAGGCCCTGGCGTGGTGCACCGAGCAGCGCGCGCAGGTGCTGGCCGTCAGCCGGGTCGCCGCCGACGAAGGTCTGCACGAGCAGGTGTGGCGCATCGTCGGGCGGTTCGCGGAGGTTCTCAAGCGCCACGGTGATCCGCGGGAGGTCGTCGAGGTGCACGAGATGGCTCTGCGGTCGGCCCAGATCGCGGCGTCGCGGCTGGGGGAGGCGATGCTCACGAACAACCTGGGGTCGGCGCTCCTCGGGGTCGACGAGTTCGAGCAGGCGGAGACCGCTTTCCGGCGTGCGCTCCAGCTGAGCCGGGAGCTGGGGGACGATCTCGGGCAGGCCGTCGCGTTGCACAACGCCGGTCACGCGGCGTTCCTGCGTGGGTACCTCGCGCGCGCCGGGCGGCTGTTCACCGAGGGCCTCGAACTCTTCACCCGGCTCGAGCACCGCCTGGGCCGGTGCAAGGCGTACCTGCACCTCGGTGACATCGAGTGGCGGCAAGGCCGTGCCCGCGCGGCTTCGCTCTGCTACCGGCACGCCCTGGCCATCGAGCGCCACCCGGACGTCCTGGCCAAACTGGCCGCGTTCCACCACGAGACCGGGGAGCCGGACGTGGCCGTCGAGTACGGCCGCGAGGCCCTCCGGCTGCACCGGGAGGCGCGGCACGAGCGGGCGGCGTGCGGTGATCTGCTCGTCCTGGCCGAGGCGCTGCACGACCTGGCCGAGCACGAAGAGGCGATGAGTTGCGCGCGGGAGGCGACGAGTCTCGCCGAGAGCTGCGGCGACCTGCGGACGAAAGCCGCGGCGCTGGAGTTGACGGGCGTGTGCGCGGAGGCGCTGGAGGCCCGGGGACGCGCGGCCGAGTTCTGGACGGCCGCGGCGGACCTGTTCGAGGAACTCGGGGACAGCCGGGCCGCGCGGGTCCGTGCCCGGCTGGCGGAGGCGGGCGCTGCCCGGGTGATGCCCGAACAGCGCCGCGCCGGGAATGGGTCAGTTGAGGATCTGCGTGATCTGCCAGCAGGCCAGGACCGCGAGGCCCGCCATTGCGACGGGCTTCGACCGGCCGAGCCTGCTCAGGCTGCGGCCGAGCGCCGCAACAGCGTTCTTGATCATGGCGGTCAGTAGACCACCGAGGCGCGGTATGGAGCGGAGGCGGGCACCGATCCGCGGTAGCTCGA
Source organism: Amycolatopsis ruanii (assembly GCF_003385175.1). Classification (NCBI taxonomy): domain Bacteria; kingdom Bacillati; phylum Actinomycetota; class Actinomycetes; order Pseudonocardiales; family Pseudonocardiaceae; genus Amycolatopsis; species Amycolatopsis ruanii. The sequence continues at coordinate 22,865 of NZ_PQHY01000033.1, read as the reverse complement.
TCGTGGATAGGATGGCAGGTTCTTCTACTTGGAATAGCCCTCGGGGCGGAGCGCGTCGCTCGGCGGTGAAGACCGGGTGACAGCGGGGCCGCCGGGTGCGAAGCTCGGAGCATGGCGAAGAGCAAGGATCCCAACCCTGACCAGGGGTGGTATTATAATACCAGGACCGGCGAGGTCGAGCACCTCGAGCGGTCGCGGTCCATCGATCTCCTCGGGCCGTACCCGGACGAGGCCACCGCCCGCCGGGCGCTCGAGATCGCCCGGGAGCGCACCAAGAAGGCCGACGAGGAAGACGCCAAGTGGCGCTGACCGACGAGCAGGAGCCCCGGACCGCGGGGGTCCGGGGCTCCTAGAACACACCGTCAGCAGTCGCGCAGCGCGGGGCTCTGGTTGCGCAGCTGGCCGGCCGCCGAGATGAACTCCCGGTACGCGTCACTGTCCACGGCGGCCGGGCGGAAGGCCGCGACCCGGTGGCAGTTCTGGAACGCCAGCTTCATGCCGAAGTGCCGCTCCAGCCCGCCGCGGATGGCGTCCGAAGCCAGCGCCCGCAGCAGCTGGCCCCGCTCCTTCTCGCTCGGCGGCGGGGTCGCGTGGTCGGCGAACGCGGCGGCGCCGCCCTCGAGGTCCGCGGCCACTTCGCTGATCACCTGCCACGCGTAGGGCAGCGAGTCGCGCACGCAGGCGACGAACTCGGCGTCGCTCACCTCACCGGATTCGGCGCGGGCGAGCAGGTCGGCGGGTACATCGAGGGACATCGTGCTCCTTTCGATTTCTTCCTACGCCCCGGCCAGCGCGGGCGGGCCGGGCACGAACTCGGGGTCCACCTGCGCGGCCAGGTCCAGCCCGGTGCGCTCGGTGCCCCACGACCGGGCGTTGCGCAGGTGGAACTCGACCGCCTGGCGGTGGAACTTCGCCCAATCCCGCGGTGTGGCATCCACAGTGGACTGGATGGTGGCCAGCGCGTCCAGGTTGTGCGGCTCCAGCGCGGTGATCGGCCGGGTCCGGCCGCGCTCGGCGGCCCGCACGTGCGACGACCCGGTCAGCCAGCACAGCAGGTCCGGGCCCAGCTGGTCGCGCAGGAACTCGACGTCCTCGTCGTCGGTGACCTTGTTCCCGACCACCGCGAGCCGCACGCCGAAGTCGCGCGCGTACTCGGCGTACTGCCGGTACACGCCGACGCTGCGCAGCGTCGGCTCGCACACCAGGAACGTCACGTCGAACCGCGTGAACAGGCCGGAGGCGAACGCGTCGGCGCCCGCGGTCATGTCCATCACCACGTACTCGCCTGCGTCGTCGACCAGGTGGTTGAGCAGCAGCTCCGCCGCGCCGACCTTCGAGTGGTAGCAGGCCACGCCGAGGTCGTCCTCGGTGAACTGCCCGGTCACGCCCAGCCGGACCCCGGCGACCTCGCGGAAGCACGCCGCGAAGACCGGGTTGTCCTCGAACGGCCGCACCAGTCGCGATCCGCGCCCGGGCGGGGTCGTCTTGATCATCGCGTCGGCGCCGGCGATCCGCGGGTTGTCGCCACGCAGCCAGTCCTTGATCAGCGGGAGGTGCTCGCCGAGCGTCGGCAGCGCCGCCGCCTCCTCGGCGGACGCGCCCAGCGCGACGGCCAGGTGCTGGTTGATGTCGGCGTCGATGGCCAGGACGGGGTGGCCGGAACCGGTGAGATAAGCGGCGAACAGCGAGGTCAGCGTCGTCTTCCCGCTTCCGCCCTTGCCGACAAAGGCGACTTTCACAGTGGGGGCACCCTTCATCCAGTTGAAAACGATATCGCTTTTCGGTGGTGTGCGGGCAAGATACACCCGTCCGGCTCAACCCCGAACGGGCGACCGAACCGGCGATACCGGGTTAGGGTCTAGGTGTGCACCACGTCGTGACCAGCACGAACTCGGCGGACGGCGGGTTCGCCCGGCTGCGCGCCGAGTTCGAGCTGCCGGAGGACTTCGACCCGGCTGTCCTGGCCGAGGCCGAGAGCGTCGTGATGGACCCGTCCGAGTTCGCCGCCGACCGCGCCGACGCGACCGACCTGCCCCTGGTCACGCTCGATCCGCCGGGCGCGAAGGACCTCGACCAGGCCATCCTGATCGAACGGCGCGCACGCGGCTTCCGGGTGCACTACGCGATCGCCGACCTCGCCGCGTTCGTCACGCCGGACGGCCCGATCGACCGCGAGGCGCGCCGCCGCGGCCAGACCCTCTACCTGCCCGACGGCACCGTGCCGCTGCACCCGCCGGTGCTGTCCGAGGGCGCCGCGAGCCTGTTGCCCCGCGAGGTCCGGCCCGCCGTGCTGTGGACCCTGGACCTCGGCCGCGGCGGTGAACTCACGCACGCCACCGTGCGCCGCGCGCTCGTCCGCTCCACCGAGCAACTCGACTACGCGACCGAGGACCCGGCCGCGCCGCACCCGTCGATCGCCGCCCTGCCCGAGCTGGGCACGCTCCGCCGCGAACTGGCCGTCCGCGGCGGCGCGGTCGAACCGCAGCTGCCGGACCGGATCATCGGCGCGAACGGCGGCGACTGGGTGCTCGGCATGCGGCCGCGCACCAGACTGGAGGCCTGGAACGCCGAGATCTCCCTGCTCACCGGCATGGCCGCGGCGGAGATGATGATCGGCGCGAAGATCGGCCTGCTGCGCACCCTGCCCGAGCCGGACGCCGAAACGCTCGACTGGCTGCGTGGCGCGGCCGGCGCGCTGGGCATCGACTGGCCGGCGGGGACCAGCGTCGCCGAGTTGCTCGCCGGGCTCGACCCGGCGCAACCGGAGTCGATGGCCTTCTACACCGACACCACCCGCCTGCTGCGCGGCGCCGGCTACACCACCTTCGACGGCGAGCTGCCCGAGGTCGTCACCCACGCCGGCATCGGCGCCCCGTACGCGCACGTCACCGCGCCCATCCGGCGGCTGGCGGACCGGTTCGCCGCCGAGGTCTGCCTCGCCGTCAGCGCGGGCGAGCCGGTCCCGGCGTGGGCCCGCGCGGCGCTGACCGAGCTGCCCGGCCTGATGAACGCCTCCGACCTGCTCGCCGCGCGGGTCGAGAAGGCGTGCCTGGACCAGGTCGAGGCGTGGATGCTGGCCGACCGCGTCGGCGACACGTTCGAGGCGGTCGTGCTGCGGGCGGAGGAGAACCGCGCGGAGATCCTGCTGGCCGACCCGCCGGTGATGGCGCGGTGCGCGGGGGAGAACCTGCCGGAAGGCCGCCGCATCACGGTCCGGCTCACCGCGGTGGACGTCGACAAGCGGAAGGTGTCGTTCGAGCGGGCATGAGCGACTGGACCGACGAGGAGCGCGACCTGGCGCGGCGCGTGCGGGACGGCCACGCGGTGGTCGTCAACGTGCGGAAGTCCGGACCGCACGAGCACCTCGTGCCGTGGCTCGTGGCGCACGACCTGATCACCTACATCGGCCACCGGGGCAACCGGCACGCTTGGCCCGAGTCCCCGTTCGCGAACCCGTTCGTCAAGGAGGCCAAGCAGGACCGCGCCGCCATGGTGCGGCACTACCGCGAGTACCTGAACGGGCGGCCGGACCTGCTGGCCCGGCTGGACGAACTGGCGGGGCGGGCGCTGGGATGCTGGTGCGCGCCGGAACCCTGCCACGGCGACGTCCTGCTGGAACACCTCGAAGGAGACCGATGACGCTGTTCGACGACCTCGGCGCGGACGTGCCGCTGCGTGGTGTGCCCCAGCGCGTGGTCTCGCTGGTCCCGGCTCTGACGGAAGCGGTCGAGGAGAGCGCGCCCGGCCGCATCGTCGGCGCCACCGACTACTGCACGCACCCGGACCGCCTGGAGGTGTCGCGGGTGGGCGGGTCGAAGTACCCGAAGGTCGACGACGTCCTGGCGCTGCGCCCGGACCTCGTGCTGGCCAACTCCGAGGAGAACCGGCCGGAGGACGTGGAACGCCTGCGCGCCAACGGGGTTCCGGTGTGGGTGATGGAGGCGCCGGCGACCGTCCCGCACGCGCTGGCGTCGTTGCGCCGCCTGCTGGCCCAGGCGCTGGAAGTGTCCGAACCGGACTGGCTGGTCACCGCCGAGGAGCTGTGGCGGGAGGCGAAACCCGAGCGCGCCCGGGCGGTCGTCCCGGTCTGGCGCAAGCCGTGGATCGTGCTCGGCCGGGACACCTTCGGCGGCGACGTGCTGCACCGGCTGGGCATCGTGAACGTCTACGCCGACCACGAAGATCGTTATCCCCGGCCGAAGATCGACGAGCTGCGGGCGCGGTTCACCGAGGGCGGGGCCGATCTGCTGGTGCTGCCCGACGAGCCGTACCTGTTCACCGACACCGACGGCCCGGAGGCGTTCCCGGACGTGCCGTTCGTGCTGATCTCCGGCCGTTACCTCACCTGGTACGGACCGTCCCTGGTGGACGCCCACCGCGAGCTGTCCGCGGCGTTCAGCGCTTGGTGACCAGCAGGGCGATCGGCGCGTCACCGCAGCGGAGCAGCACCGTGTCCGCGTCGTGCACCGGCGGCGCGCCGGAGTTCCACCAGGACGCGATGTCCGGATCCCGCACCAGCGAACCGGTCGCCTGGCGGGCGGTGTTCGCGGCGATCACCCGGCCCTGCGCGTTGATCACGGCGGCCCGGCCGTCGACGCGGCGCAGCTTGGGCAGCAGCAGCCGCTCGAACTGGTGCACGAACACGTCCGCCCCGACGACCCCGGCGAACGCGCCGTCCCGCAGCACCGGGACGGTGAAGGTCAGCGTGTACTCGTCGGTGCACAGGTAGTCGACGTAGGGGCCGGTGATGTGGCGGCGGCCGGAGTCGCGCGGCACGGTGAACCACGACTGCCGCGTGTAGTCCAGGAAGTGGTCGCTGGCCGGGTCGAGGCTGATGAACAGCTGCGCGGGCGGCCCGCCGGGCGTGCACGTCCACCATTCGAAGCCGAAGCGCTGGTCGGCCAGTGCGTCCGGGGCGGCGATGAACCCGGCCCCCACGATCCGCTCGCCCAGCGCCGCGATCACGTCCGGGCGCAGCGCGTCCAGGTCGGCGGCGCGGACCGGGCCGGGTCTGCCGAGGATCGCGGTGGCCGCGGCGACGGCGGGCGCCAGCCGCTCGAAGACGCCCTCGACGATGCCGGACACCTCTTCGGCGATGTCCTCGCCGGCCAGCGTGTCGTTCACGATGCCGCCCCTGGTGTAGTCGAGGTGTCGAAGCTTAGGACCCGAGTAGGTCAAGATGCACCTCACCCAATCGGTCGATGGTGTCCAGGATGTGCTGCTCGGTCAGCTTGCGGGCCAATTCGCCGTCGGCCTGGGCGATCGCCGCGGCGATCGCCCGGTGCTCGGTGCACGCCGTCACCGGATCGTGGTGCCCGAGCGGCAGCCACAGCAACGCGCCCTGTTCGCTCTGCAACCGGATCTCCTGGTGGGTGAGCCGCGGGGACTGGGACGCGGCGGCGACCTCCAGGTGGAACTGCCGCTCGGCGCGGGCGGCCGCGGTGCCGACCGCACCGTCCAGGTCCTCGGCGGCGAGCTGGACGCGGGCGATGTCCTCGGTGGAACTGCGTTCGGCGGCCAGCCGGGCGGCGGCGCCCGCGATCGCGACGTAGTCGTCGCCGATGTCCCGCAGTTCGCTCAGCGAGACCTCGCGCAGCCGCGCCCGCCAGGTCTCGTCGTTCTCCTCCGGCGGCGCGCAGACGAAGCTGCCGCCGCCGCGACCCCGCTTCGTCTGCACCAGACCCTGCTGCCGCAGGGCCACCAGCGCCTCCCGCACGGTCACGGTGGACACCCCGAACTGCTCGGCGAGCTCGGCCTCGCTCGGCAGTTGCTCCTGGTCGGCGAGGACACCCAGCGTGATCGCGTCCACCAGCCGCCGGGCGACGAGCTCGGCCCGCCCGGTCTGGTCCAGGGGCGCGAACAGTACTGATCGCGCGCTGGGGGACGTCAACGGCCTTCGCATCGGGCTCCTTCTTTCGGGTACCGCCGCGAACAATCCTGCCTCAAAGCCTTGTCCTATGAAATATGGTCTTATATGTTTTCCGGCCATCGGGGTACCGACCCGCACCGTCCCCGCCGAGCCAGGAGCCTGCCCGTGCACCAGCTGAAGCACTTCATCGACGGCGAACTCGCGGATTCCGCTGACGGAGCCGTCGCCGAGATCATCGATCCGGTCACCGGCCGGCCGTACTGCACCGCGCCCGTCGGCGGCCCGCAGGACGTGGACCGTGCCCTGCGCGCCGCGGCCCGGGCCTTCGAGCAGTGGCGCGAAACCACGCCCGGCGACCGCCAGGTCGCGCTGCTGAAGATCGCCGACGCCGTCGAGCGGCGGGCCGAGGAGATCGTCCGCGCCGAGTCGGCCGACACCGGCAAACCGCTGGCCGTCACCACGGCCGAGGAGATCCCGGTGATCATCGACCAGTTGCGGTTCTTCGCCGGGGTCGCCCGCGCCCTGGAGGGCCGCGCCGCGGGCGAGTACCTCACCGGGCACACGTCCTACGTCAGGCGTGAGCCGATCGGGGTGTGCGCCCAGGTGACGCCGTGGAACTACCCGCTGATGATGGCGATCTGGAAGATCGCGCCCGCGCTGGCGGCTGGGAACACCGTCGTGCTCAAACCCGCCGACACCACCCCGGCGTCCACCGTGCTCCTCGCCGAGATCGCCGCCGAGTTCCTGCCGCCGGGCGTGCTCAACGTCGTCTGCGGCGACCGGGCCACCGGCCGGACGCTGGTCGAGCACGACATCCCGGCGATGGTGTCGATCACCGGCTCGGTCCGCGCCGGCATCGAGGTCGCCGGCTCCGCGGCCGCCGACCTCAAGCGCGTCCACCTGGAACTCGGTGGCAAGGCGCCGGTGATCGTCTTCCCCGACGCCGACCTGGAGAACGCGGCCGAGACCATCGCGGGCGCCGGGTTCTTCAACGCCGGCCAGGACTGCACCGCCGCCACCCGGGTCCTGGTCCACGAGGACGTGCACGACGAGTTCGTGGCCGCGCTGACCCGGCACGCGGAGGCGACCAAGACCGGGCTGCCCGACGACCCGGACGTGCTCTACGGGCCGCTGAACAGCGCCGGTCACCTCGCGAAGGTCACCGGGTTCATCGAGCGGCTGCCCGCGCACGCGACCGTCCACACCGGAGGCAAGCGCGCCCGCGACGAGGGCTACTTCTTCGAGCCGACCGTGGTTTCCGGCGTCCGGCAGGACGACGAGATCTCGCAGAACGAGGTGTTCGGCCCGGTCATCACCGTGCAGCGGTTCGCCGGCGACGACGAGGCGCTGGCCGCGGCCAACGGCGTCGAGTACGGGCTCGCGTCGTCGATCTGGACCGCCGACCACAGCCGCGCGATGCGCCTGTCCGCCAAGCTCGACTTCGGCTGCGTGTGGATCAACACGCACATCCCGCTGGTGGCCGAGATGCCGCACGGCGGGTTCAAGAAGTCCGGCTACGGCAAGGACCTCTCGCTGTACGGCCTGGAGGACTACACCCGCGTGAAGCACGTCATGACGGCCTGGGGAGCGCAGTGATCGACATGTCGCCCAACCAAGCACCCGCACTGGCCGAGAAGACCGCCCCGGCCGGGACCACGAGCGCGATCCGCCTGCGCGGCCTGCGCAAGGAGTTCGGGTCCGTCGTCGCCGTCGAGGGCGTCGACCTGGACATCGCGCAGGGCGAGTTCTTCTCGATGCTCGGACCGTCCGGCTCGGGCAAGACCACCGTGCTGCGCATGATCGCCGGGTTCGAGCTGCCCACGTCCGGGACGGTCGAACTGGCCGGCCGCGACGTCACCCGGCTGGCGCCGTTCGAACGGGACGTCAACACGGTGTTCCAGGACTACGCGCTGTTCCCGCACATGACCGTGCAGCAGAACGTCGAGTACGGGCTGCGGGTCAAGAAGGTGCCCCGCGCGCAGCGCCGCGAACGCGCCCGCGAGGCGCTGCGGACCGTCCACTTGGAAGGGTTCGAGGGCCGCAAACCCACGCAGCTGTCCGGCGGGCAGCGGCAACGCGTCGCGCTCGCCCGCGCGCTGGTCAACCGCCCCAAGGTGCTGCTGCTCGACGAACCGCTGGGCGCGCTGGACCTGAAACTGCGGCACGCCATGCAGACCGAGCTGAAGCAGATCCAGCGCGACGTCGGCATCACATTCATCTTCGTCACGCACGACCAGGACGAGGCGCTGACGATGAGCGACCGGATCGCCGTGTTCAACACCGGCGGGATCGAGCAGGTCGGCACGCCGAGCGAGGTGTACGAGAAGCCGGCCACGGCGTTCGTCGCCGGGTTCGTCGGCACGTCGAACCTGCTGTCCGGCGACAGCGCCGAAGCCGTGCTCGGCACGCGCGGCGTGTTCAGCATCCGGCCGGAGAAGATCCGCATCGACCCCGACCTGTCGCAACCGGCCGCCGCGGGCGAGGTCTCCGCGACCGGCACCGTCACCAGCACGTCCTACGCCGGCGCCACGGTTCGCTACGTGGTGGCGCTCGACGTCGGCGGGCAGCTCTCGGTGGTCCGGCAGAACGCCGGCGCACCCCTCGAACTTGCCGACAACCGCGTCCGTCTCGCCTGGCGGCAAGAGCACAACTTCCGCATCACCGAGTAAGGAGCCAACCAGATGCGCAACAGCCGGACCCTGCGCTTGATCGCGGGGCTGATGTGTGCGGGGACCGCCGTGGCGGCCTGCGGCACGTCGAGCACTTCGTCCAGCCCGTCCAGCACGGGCGGGCAGGGGTTCACGCCGCCCAAGCTCGAAGCCCTCTCCCAGCTCGGTCAGCCCGAGGGCGCGCTGAACATCCTGGCCTGGCCCGGTTACGCGGAGAACGGGTCCAACGACCCGAACGTCGACTGGGTCACCCCGTTCGAGCAGGCCACCGGGTGCAAGGTCAACGTCAAGACCTTCGGCACCTCCGACGAGGCCGTCAGCCTCATGAAGACCGGCCAGTACGACGTCATTTCCGCCTCCGGTGACGCCTCGCTGCGGCTCATCGCCGCCGGCGACACCGAACCGGTCAACACCAGCCTCATCCCGAACTACGCCGACGTCTACGACTTCCTCAAGAACAAGCCGTGGAACAGCGTGAACAACGTGTCCTACGGCGTGCCGCACGGCTGGGGCGCCAACGTCCTGACCTACCGCACCGACCACGTCAACCCGGCACCGACGTCGTGGTCGGTGGTGTTCGACGCGAACTCGCCCTACAAGGGCAAGGTCACCGCGTACGACTCGCCGATCTACATCGCCGACGCCGCGCTCTACCTGATGAAGACCAAGCCGGAACTGGGCATCAAGAACCCCTACGCCCTGGACGACAAGCAGTTCCAGGCCGCGGTCGACCTGCTCAAGCAGCAGCGCCCGCTGGTGTCGGAGTACTGGTCGGACTACCTCAAGGAAAGCCAGGCGCTGAAGAACGGCGACGCCGTCATCGGCACCGCGTGGCAGGTGACGGTCAACCTGACCAAGTCCGAGGGCGCGCCGGTGGAGTCCACGCTGCCGGTCGAGGGTGCCACCGGCTGGTCGGACACCTGGATGGTCTCCACGAAGTCGCCGCACAAGACCTGCGCCTACAAGTGGCTCGACCACATCGTTTCCCCGCAGGCCAACGCGAAGGTCGCCGAGTACTTCGGCGAGGCCCCGGCCAACCCGAAGGCGTGCGCGCTGACCGCGGACGCGAAGCACTGCGAGACCTACCACGCCGGTGACGCCGCCTACGCCAGCCAGATCTGGTACTGGACCACGCCGATCGCGCAGTGCGTCGACGGCCGCACCGACGTCAAGTGCAAGGACTACGGCGAGTGGACTCGCGCGTGGACGGAGATCAAGGGCTGACATGAGCATCGCCGCCAGTGTGTCGGGATTCCTCTACCGCAAACCCAGGCTGCGGCTGGGCATGCTGCTCAGCGCGCCGCTGCTCTGGCTCGGCCTGGCCTACCTCGGCGCACTGGCGGCGTTGTTCGTCACCGCCTTCTGGCACACCGACACGTTCACCGGCCAGGTCGTCACCGAGTGGTCGCTGGACAACTTCGCGACCCTGTTCACCGACGAGGTCTACCGCACGATCACCTTCCGCACGCTCGGGATCGCGGTGGCGGTGACGGTGATCGACGCCGTCATCGCCTTCCCGATGGCCTTCTACATGGCCAAGTTCGCCTCGCCGCGGGCGCAGCGGATCCTGGTGATCGCGGTGATGACGCCGCTGTGGGCCAGCTACCTGGTCAAGGCGTACTCGTGGCGGGTCATGCTGTCGGGCAACGGGCTGGCCGGGTGGCTCTTCGGCACCACCCCCGGCTACGGCCTGACCGCCACCATCCTCACGCTGTCCTACCTGTGGCTGCCGTACATGATCCTGCCGATCTACGCGGGACTGGACCGGTTGCCGAACTCGCTGGTGGAGGCGTCGAGCGACCTGGGTGGACGGTCGTGGCGGACGTTCCGCACGGTGGTGCTGCCGCTGACCTTCCCCGCGATCGTGGCCGGGTCGATCTTCACCTTCTCGCTGACGCTCGGCGACTACATCACGGTCAAGATCGTCGGCGGCGCCAACCAGATGCTCGGCAACGTCGTCTACGACAACATCGGCGCGGCGAACAACCTCCCGTTCGCGGCGACGGTCGCGACGGTGCCGGTCGTGATCATGCTCGTCTACCTCGCCGCGGTGCGCCGGACCGGCGCGCTGGACAACCTCTAGGCGGTTCCCGATGATGCTGTCCAAGAAGACCAAGTACGTCCTGCTCGCCGCGCTGGTGCTCGGGCTCGCCGTGATCTACGTGCCGCTGCTGGTGGTGCTGCTGAACTCGGTCAACAGCGACACCACGTTCGGCTGGCCGCCATCCGGGTTCACGCTGGAGTGGTGGGGCCGCGCGGCGCAGAACGAGGGCGTGTTGCGGGCGCTGCTGACCAGCCTGCAGGCGGGACTGGCGGCCACCGCGATCGCGCTGGTGCTCGGCATGATGGCGGCGTTCGCGCTCCAGCGGTACCGGTTCTTCGGCAAGGACACGGTGTCGCTGCTGATCATCCTGCCGATCGCGCTGCCCGGCATCGTCACCGGCATCGCGCTGAACAACGCGTTCCGCACGATCCTGGGCATCGACCTCGGCCTGTTCACCGCGATCGTCGCGCACGCCACGTTCTGCATCGTGGTGGTGTTCAACAACGTCGTCGCCCGGCTGCGGCGGATGGGCGGCAACCTCGAAGAGGCGTCGATGGACCTCGGCGCCGACGGCGTCACCACGTTCCGGCTGGTCACGTTCCCGATGCTGCGGTCGGCGCTGCTGGCAGGCGGGCTGCTGGCGTTCGCGTTGTCGTTCGACGAGATCATCGTGACCACGTTCACCCTCGGTGCCGGGCTGCAGACGCTGCCGATCTGGATCCTGGACAACCTGTTCCGGCCCAACCAGGCGCCGGTGGTCAACGTGGTCGCCGCGGTGCTGATCGTCGTGTCGACCGTGCCGGTGTACCTCGCGCAGCGGCTGTCCGGAGACACGGCCAGCGGCGGGCGGCTCTAGCGCCTCGGGTATTTTCAGCGGACGGTTTCCGGCGGTCGGAAAAGAGGTCCGCGATGTCCGCTGTCACGTATTTCGAGGCGATTGTCGTCGGCGCTGTGCAGGGTGTGTCGGAATTGTTTCCGGTGTCCAGCCTCGGGCACAGCATCCTGATTCCGGCCTGGCTGGGCGGTTCGTGGGCGCGCGACCTGAGCATGGGCGGGGAGTCGCCGTACCTGGCCGTGCTGGTCGCGATGCACGTCGCGACCGCTCTCGCGCTGGTGGTCTTCTACCGGCGGGACTGGGCGCGCATCGTGCGCGGGCTGTGGACGTCGGTGCGCGACCGGCGGGTGTCCGATCCGGATCAGCGGCTGGCGTGGCTGCTGGTGCTGGCGACGATCCCGGTCGGCGTGGCCGGGTTGCTACTGGAGCGTGCGCTGCGTGACGTGCTGGGCAAACCGGTGCCGACCGCGGTGTTCCTGGCGCTCAACGGGATCGTGCTGCTGGCGCTGGAGCGGTCGGCGCGTGCCGCGCGGCGGCCGGTCCCGGTCGCGCCGGTGCCCGAGCCGACTGAGGTGACGCGGGACTTTTCGGCGGAGATCACGATGCCGATCCGGATCGTCCGCGCCGAGGAAGCGGCCGACCGCCGCCTGGCCCGGCTCGGAGTGGGTGAGGCGGTGCTGATCGGGGCGGCGCAGATCCTGGCGCTGTTCCCGGGCATCAGCCGGTCGGGCATCACGATGGTGGCGGGCCTCCGGCGGGGCCTGTCCCACGAGGACGCCGCGCGGTTCGCGTTCCTGCTGGCCACGCCGGTGATCCTGGCCGCTGGCGTGCTGAAGCTGCCGTCCCTGTTCACCCCGGCGAACTCCGCGTCACTGGGACCCGCGCTGGTGGGCAGTCTGGTGGCGGGCGTGGCGGCGTATCTGGCGCTGCGATTCCTGACCCGTTATTTCGAAACCCGGACATTGACCCCGTTCGCGATTTATTGCGTGGTCGCCGGATTGGGCAGTCTGGCGTATTTCCTGGCGTGAATGCGGCCCGGTCTGCCGCCCTTCGCGGGAGGACGGCAGACCGGGCCAGGGTTGCGCCGCGCCGCGGCCGCGCGTTGCTGCTGCCCGCCGCGCGTTGCCGTCACCCGCGCACGTTGCCGTCACCCGCGCACGTTGCTGCTTCCCGCCTCGGGTTGTCGTCACCCGCGCACGTTGCTGCTTCCCGCCTCGGGTTGTCGTCACCCGCGCGCGTTGCTGCTTCCCGCCGCGCGTTGCTGCTTCCCGCCGCACGTTGCCGTCACCCGCGCGCGTTGCTGCCACCCGCGCATGTTGCCGCCACCCCGCATTGCCGCCACCCGCGCAGGGTCGCTCTGCCGCCACCCGGCGTGCCCGCGCTGCGCCGAGCCCGTCTTGCCGCGCCGTCTGGGCCTGCCGCGCCCGCCCGCGCCTGCGGCCCTCGCGCTCCGGGCCGTCAGTGATCAGTGGAAGGCGTGCTCGGCAGCCGGGAACTCGCCGCGGCGGACCTCGTCCGCGAAGGCGGTCGCCGCGCCGGACAGGGCGCCCGCGAGGTCGGCGTACCGCTTGACGAAGCGCGGCGCCTTGCCGCGGCGCAGACCGGCCATGTCCTGCCACACCAGCACCTGCGCGTCGCAGTCCGGGCCGGCGCCGATGCCGACCGTCGGGATCTTCAGCTCGTGCGTGACCTGCTTCGCGACCTCGGCCGGCACCATCTCCATGACCACGGCGAACGCCCCGGCCTCCTGGAGCGCGAGGGCGTCGGCGATCAGTTCCGCGCCCGCCTCGCCGCGGCCCTGGACCCGGTAGCCGCCGAGGTTGTGCTCGCTCTGCGGCGTGAAACCGATGTGGCCCATGACGGGTACGCCGGCGCCGGTGAGGGCCTCGACGTGCGGTGCGAAGCGGCGGCCGCCTTCGAGCTTGACGGCGTGGGCGCGCCCTTCCTTCATGAACCGGACGGCGGTGGCCAGCGCCTGCTCGGGCGAGAGCTGGTAGGAGCCGAACGGCAGGTCCGCGACGACGAGCGCACGTTTCGTGGCGCGCGTGACGGCGCGGACGAGCGGCAGCAGCTCGTCGACGGTCACCGGGAGTGAGGTCTCGTAGCCGAAGACGTTGTTGGCGGCCGAGTCGCCGACGAGGAGCACCGGGATGCCCGCCTCGTCGAACAGTTCGGCCGTGTACATGTCGTAGGTGGTGAGCATGGGCCACGGCTCGCCGCGGCGCTTGAGTTCCTGCAGGTGGGGGATGCGGACCTTCTTCACGGGGCCGCCGGAAGCCGGGCCGGAGCCGTACGGGGCCGCGGTCTCGCCGCTGTTGGTGGACATCTTCGTCGACCGTCCTTCCCTCGAGGCCCTCGTCGGGTCCCCGGGTCGTGGATCTGGGAAACCCAGCGTGACACCGGGGAACAACGGAGCCCAAGCCCCTGCGATGAGCTTCACACGACGGTGATCCAGGCCCCGGCAGGCGACGCGGAGCCGCGGACGCGTGGCCGAAGGGACACACCCGAACTCGCGGGTGACGGCCAGACCGGCCCGAAACGGCGAGACACCGAGCGTTTCGGCGAGGGAGAGGAGGGCGCCAGCGGCCGCTTCCCGCGCAAGGATGGCCCTCCGCACCCAGGCAACGATGGCCCGGTCTGCGTGCCCTCTGGGGGCGCCTCGGGTGCCGCGCGAGGGCGTCCCGGTCTGCGTGCCCGCTGCGGGGGTGGTGGGTTGGTGCGGTGGCGCCTCGGGTGCTGGGCGAAGGCGTCGCGGCCTGTGTCCCCCCGCGGGGCGGTAGGGCTTTCGTTCGGTGGTGGCCTGGCTGCTGGTGATGGCGTCCCGTTCGGCGTGCCCGATGCGGGACCGGCTGGGGCTGGCGAGCTCGGCTCGAGCGTTGCCTCTGGCTGGCGAGCCGGCTCCCGCGCGGAACCCATCAGCTCGTCAGCAGGTGCTGTCCCGGGCCGAGGGCGTTTGCGCCCACCGCGCGGAGCAGGGCCCACATCGTCGCCTGGTTGGCGGTCACCACGGGCTTGCCCAGCTCCTTCTCGAGCGGAGCGATGACCTCGTAGGTGGGCAGCCCGGTGCAGCTCACGAACACCGCGTCGGCCGCGGGGGTGTCGCCCTCGCGGATCAGGTCGGTCACCTCGTCGGGCTGGACGTCGGGGACCTCGTCGGCCGTCAGGGCGAAACCGGTGATCCTGGTGATCTCGAAGCCGTGCGCCGTCAGATACGCGTGCAGGCGCCTGCCGACCGCGGGCGCGTACGGGTGCACGACCGCCAGACGTCGGGCGCCGATGCTCCGCAGGGCATCGACGACCGCGCTGGACGTGGTCATCGCCCGGGGCGCGCCGAACGCCTCCATGGCCTCGCGCAGGGCGCGTTCGCCCGCGTCGCCGCCCACGAAGCTGCACGCCGTGCAGGCGTAGGCGATCGCCGCCACGCCGGTGCCGCACAGGGCCCGGACCGGGGCGGTGAGGTACGCGGGGTCGGCCAGCGCGGACACCATCGTCAGGTTGTCGTCGGCCGGGGCCTCGGCGGTCCGGCGCACCTCCAGCCCGACCCCTTCGGGCAGCCAGCGGCGGATCTCGTCGTCCCGGGTGAAGTCGAACGACGCGACCACACCGACGCGCAAGGTGTCCATGACGCCGGATACCCGCGCGGCAACGCAAGAACCGTCAAGACCCTGGCTTCAACACATACGGAAACCCTGATCCACACTCCTCTCGACACGGCCTGGGCTGCCCTACGGGACCGGGGTGCGCTCCACGAACGCCTCGCCCCCCGGCTTCGTCATCGGCACACGCCTCGACGGCACCGCTCGGATCGTCACCTCCTCCCCGGCACGCCGGCCGAGCTCACCGGTGCTTTGATGGAGCAAGGCACCGCCGTCATCAAGAACACGTTGGCGGCACCGGTCGGCCTGAGGGGACACCATGACAGCACTCGGTTACGCGCTCTTCGACACCGCGATCGGCCACTGCGGCATCGCCTGGGGCGAGCACGGTGTGACCGGCGTCCGCCTGCCCGACGGCGCCCCCGCGACCACGCGCGCCCACCTGCAGGCAGCCTTCCCCGAAGCCACCGAATCGACGCCCCCGGCGGAGATCCAGGCCGCGATCGACGAGATCACCGCCCTCCTGCGCGGCGAGCGCCGGGACCTCCTCGGGATCGTCCTCGACTACGAGGGCGTGCCGGAGTTCAACCGCCGCGTGTACGAGATCGCGCGGACCATCCTGCCCGGACGGACCCTCACCTACGGCGACATCGCCCACCGGCTCGGCATGCCGGGGTCGGCGCAGGCCGTCGGCCAGGCCCTGGGACACAACCCGTTCCCGATCGTCGTGCCGTGTCACCGGGTGCTGGCGGCCGGGCGCCGGATGGGTGGCTTCTCCGCACGCGGTGGCGTGGAGACCAAGCGGCAGATGCTCATCATCGAAGGCGCCGACGTCCAGCCGACTCTGTTCTGACGCGAGAGGGGGATCGCGCCCGACCGGGAGCCGGCGGCCGGCGTGGCGGCTGTTGTTCAGGAGGGCCTCCTCTGGGCAGGGTGCGGACGGACACGGGCTCTTCGCGTCGGAGGGAACAGGACGGGGCGACCCGAGCGGCGGCGCCCTCAACCGCTCGGTTGCCACGGGGCCAGCCACGGCCTGACCGGCCACCCCTCCACCGCGGCCATGAGTGGCACGGCTGTCGCGCCGTCGATGTGCTCCCGGAGGATGTCCGCGTGCCCGGCGTGCCGCGCGGTCTCCTGGATCAGGTGCAGCAGCACCCATCGCACCGGCCACGCGTCGGCGTCGTCCGGGAACCACGGCACGCCCCGCGGCGCCGGCACCGGTTGCCCGAGATCCTCGATCCCGCCGACGATCTCCTCGGTCTCCCTGGCCACCGAGTCGTAGGCGGCCAGCACGCCGGACAGGCTCTCCCGCTCACCGAGCCGGAAGCCCGCCAAGGCATCCCGGCCCGCGGACGCCGGAATTTCCCGTCGTGGCAACGGTTTCTCCCGGTGCAGCACCGCGGCCATCCATCTCCGCTCGGTGCTCGTCACGTGCTTGATCAACCCGCCGACGCTCAACGCGCTCCGCGTGGGCGTCAGCCGCGCCTGCTCGTCGCTCAGACCGTGCGCTGCCAGCCGCAGGACATGGCGCTGCTGCGCGAGAAAGGTGAGCAGGCCGTCGCGCTCGTCGGCCACCGGACGGACATTCCCAGCCATGACAACAGTTCCTTCCAGGAGGGTCATGGGGGAATGATGGCATCCGGGTCCGACAGTTTCCGGCCTCAGAACTCCCCTTCACGCCAGCAGTTCGTGATGGGCAGCCGTCGATCTCGCCCGAAAGCCTTGAAAGTTGTCTTCGTACCGATCGGGTACTGGCGGCGTTTGTACTCCGCACGGTCGACCATCCGGATCACCCGATCGATCGTTTCCGGCGAAAACCCGGCCTCCACCAACGAACCGTAACCCCGATCGCCTTCGACGTAGTCGTCGAGGATGGCGTCCAGCAACCCGTAGTCCGGCAGGGAATCCGTGTCCAGCTGACCCGGTCGCAGCTCGGCCGACGGCGGCTTCGCGATCGAGTTCTCCGGGATCGGCGGCACCTCACCCCGCTTCTCGGCCGAGGCGTTGCGCCACCGCGCCAGCGCCCACACGTGTGTCTTGAACACGTCCTTGAGCGGCGCAAAACCGCCCACCGCGTCCCCGTACATCGTCGAGTACCCGACCGCCAGCTCGGTCTTGTTCCCGGTCGCCAGCACCAGATGACCCTCCTGATTGGACAGTGACATCAGGAGCATGCCGCGCACCCGCGCCTGGATGTTCTCCTCCGCCAGGCCGGACAACCCCAGCCGGTCCACGTAGATCCGCACCATGTCCTCGACCGGTTCCACCCGGAAGTGGCACCCCAGCCGCCGTGCCAGCTCCGCCGCGTCGTCCCGCGAATGCCCCGACGAGTACCGCGACGGCATCGACACCCCGTGCACCGAATCCGCCCCCAGCGCATCCACCGCCAGCGCCGCCGTCGCCGCCGAGTCGATCCCGCCGGAGAGCCCCAGCACCACCGAGCGGAACCCGTTCTTGTGCACGTAGTCCCGCAGCCCGACGACCAGCGCCGACCACACCTCCGCCTCGTCGGACAACGGCTTGCTCACCGCCGCGGCCAAGGGTTCGTACGCCGGCACCGGATCCGCGGACAGCACCCGCCGCCGCACCTCGAGCCCCTCGTACGTCCCCGGCGCACACCCCACCGCGTCCACGAAGAGATCCACCACCAGCAGGTGCTCCACGAACTGCGGCGCCCGCGCGAGCACCGACCCGTCCGCGCCGACCACGAACGAGTCGCCGTCGAACACCAGGTCGTCCTGCCCGCCGACCTGGTTCGAGTAGACCAGGGGCGCACCGGCCTCCGTGGCCCGCCGCGCGACCAGCGGCAGCCGGATGTCGTCCTTCGATCGCTCGTACGGCGACGCGTTCGGCGACACCACCACGCCGACCCCGGCCGCTCCGAGCGCGGACACCGGCCCGCCCTCCTGCCAGAGGTCCTCGCAGATCACCATGCCGATGTCGACGCCGTGGAACCGCAGCACGTCCAGCGTCCGCCCCGCCTCGAACCACCGCTGCTCGTCGAACACGCCGTAGTTGGGCAGGTGGTGCTTGAACTGCCGCGCGACGACCTCGCCCCGCCACAGGGCCGCCGCCGCGTTGCGCGGGCCGACGGCGTCCACGTCGAGGTAGCCCACGTACACGAGCAGCTCGCCACAACCCGCGTCAGCCAGCGAAGCAGCCAACGCCCGCAACGCAGCGCGCGACGCCTCCGCGAACGTCCCCCGCAACGCGAGATCCTCGACCGGGTACCCGGTCAGCGACATCTCGGGGAACACCACGACGTGCGCCCCCGCCTCGGCGGCCTTGCGGGTCCACGTCACGGTCTGCGCCGCGTTGCCCGTGAGGTCGCCGACGGTCGGGTTCACTTGGGCCAGCGCGATCCGGAGCATGACCCCATTGTCGGTCACACCCCGGCGGACGGCTCAGTTCTTCTTGCGCCGCAACAGGCTGCGCACCTGCCGCAGCGTCTCCTCGAACCCCGCGTCGAACGGCGCGTCGTGCACCAGGTACGTCCACGTCGAGCTGGCCCGCCGCACGCCCGAGGCCGCCAGGTCGATGCCGTCCGCGCTGATCTCCGCCTCCGCGAGCGTCTCGGCGGACCGCTCCTGGATCCTCGGCACGATCTTGCGGAACTCCGGGATCGCGATGCGGTGGAACTCGTCCAGCGGCGTCTCCCGCGCCAGCGCGCGCAGGTGGATGCTCTCCCGCACGTCGGTCAGGAACGCGAGGTGGTCCGACCACAGCTGGTCCAGGTGGTACAGCATGATCTCGCGGCACACCTGCTTCGCCGTCTCCTCGCCGGCCTTCTCGACCAGCTCGTCGTACCGCTTCTCGCCCTCCAGCGCCTCCGCGGCCGCGTCGGTGCGCAGCAGCTTGTCGCGGTACTCCAGCAGTTCGCGCCGCTGGTGCTCGATCAGCCGCGTGTAGCGCCAGGTGTTGCGGTGGATCTCCAGGTCGACGCCCTCGGCGACGCGCTGCGCGTGGTCGATGTGGCGCTTGGCCGCCGGATCGGTGATCTCGCCCGAGTCGTCCGCGTCGATGCCATCGGGCACGTCCGGCGCGTTCGAGGTGACCAGCTCGTCGTTCAGGCTCGCGAAGAACACCGCGCTGCCCGGGTCGCCCTGACGGCCCGACCGGCCACGCAGCTGACCGTCGAGGCGGCTCGACGGGTACCGCGCGGTGCCGATGACGTGCAGACCGCCCAGCTCGGCGACGCGTTCGCGGTCCTTGCCGTCCGCGCCGCCCAGCCGGATGTCGGTGCCGCGGCCGGCCATCTGGGTGGACACGGTGATCGCGCCGTACTTGCCGGCTTCGGCGATGATCGCGGCTTCCTCGGCGTCGTTGCGCGCGTTGAGCACCACGCACGGCAGGTCGGCCTTCGCCAGTTTCTCGGCCAGCTCCTCCGATTCGGCGACGTCCTGGGTGCCGACCAGGATCGGCCGCCCGGTCTCGTGCACCTCGCGGATCTCCGTCACGATCGCCCGCAGCTTGTGCGACGGCGAGGCGAAGATCCGGTCGTCGAGGTCCTCGCGGATGTTCGGCTTGTTCGGCGGGATGACCGCCACCTCGAGCCGGTAGAACTCACGCAGCTGCTCGGCGACCGCGACCGCGGTGCCGGTCATGCCGGCGACCTGCGGATACCGGGCGATGAGGGCCTGCACGGTGATCGAGTCCAGGATCTCGCCGCGGTCGGTGGGCGCGACCTGCTCCTTCGCCTCGACCGCGGCCTGCAGGCCGTCCGGCCAGCGCTGCAGCTCGGCGACCCGGCCGCGGGAGGCGTTGATCAGCTCGACCTTGCCGTCGCGCACCAGGTAGTCGACGTCGCGGGTGAGCAGCGCGTGCGCGTGCAGGGCGACGTTGACCGCCGCGAGCCGCTCGGAGCCGGACTCGCTGTAGAGGTCGACGCCGCCGAGGGCCTTCTCCACGACCGACGCGCCGGCCGTGGTCAGCCACGCGTTGCGGCCGTCGGTGTCGGTCTCGTAGTGCAGGCCCAGCCGCAGCCGCCGGACCACGTTGGCGACTTCGGTGTCGGCGATCGCCTGGTCGACCGAACCGGCCATCACCAGCGGGACCCGCGCCTCGTCGACGAGCACCGAGTCGGCCTCGTCGACGATCGCGACCTCCGGGTCGGGCTGGACGACGTCCTCGGCGCGCGTGACGAGCCGGTCGCGCAGCATGTCGAACCCGATCTCGCTGACCGCGCCGTAGGTGACCTCGGCGTCGTACGCCGTGCGCCGCTCCTCGCGGGTGAGGCTGCCGTCGACCCAGCCGACGGTGACGCCGAGCAGGTCGTACACCGGTTTCATCCACTCGCCGTCGCGGCGCGCCAGGTAGTCGTTGACGGAGATGACGTGCACGCGCTTGCCCTGCAGCGCGTACCCCGCCGCGGCCAGCGCGCCGGCCAGCGTCTTGCCCTCACCGGTCTGCATCTGCACCACGTGCCCGGACAGCAGGCCCATCGTGCCGAGCAGCTGCACGTCGAACGCGCGCTCGTCCAGCGCCCGCCGCGCGGCTTCCCGGCCGAGGGCGCACAGCTCCACCAGCTGCGGGTCGCCGATCTCGGCCTCCAGGCGGAGCTTGCCCGCGCGCTCGGTCAGCTCGGTGTCGCTCAACGCCTCCAGCTCGGGTTCGAGCGCCTCGATGTCCGGCAGCAGTGCCTCGTACTTGGTCAGCTCGACGCTGCCCGGCCGCTCGATGAGCTTGCGAAGCCGCTTGCCCATTCGGCTGATCAGTGCTGGCACCCGTGGTCTCCTGTCCTTCTCGCGCGCAACCCACCAGCCAACGAGGTGGCGGTGCACCTGTGTTCCCACTCAGGATGGCACGATCACGACGTGCGCCTCCTTCAGCGAGCCAGGTTGTCCTCCGTACGCGCCGCCGTCCTCGGCGCCTGCCTGCTGGTGCCGGTCGCGGCCTGCACCTCGCCGGAGCCGTCGCCTGCTCCGGCGCCGACGGTGACCACCGAGTCGGCGGGGCCGGCCGGCGTGGTGCCCGCGGGGCTGGACAGGTTCTACGCACAGCCGTTGACCTGGGGCGACTGCGAACCTTACGCGACTTCCGACGACATCCGATCCGCTTTCGGCAGGACTGGCCTCCAGTGCGCCCGGCTGACGGTGCCGCTGGACTACGGCAAACCGGACGGCGACACGATCACGATCGGCGTGCTCCGGCACAAGGCGACCGGAAACCGCATCGGCTCGCTCGTGATCAACCCGGGCGGCCCGGGCGCGTCCGGCATGTACGCGGCCGCGGGGCTCTCGTCCCAGGTCGCGAACACCGACATCGGCAAGCGCTTCGACCTCGTCGGCTTCGACCCGCGCGGGATCGGCGCCAGCGAGCCCGACGTCACCTGCCTGACCGACGCCGAGCGCGACGAGCAGCGCGCCGAGGACCTGGAGGCCGACGGCTCGCCGGCCGGCGTGGCCCGCCAGGACGCCGAGTCGAAGGAGTTCGCCGACAAGTGCGCCGAGCGCACCCAGTTCGGCACCGCGATGCTGGCGAACCTGGGCACCCGCGACGTCGTCAAGGACATGGACGTCCTGCGGTCCGCGCTCGGCGAGGAGAAGCTGACCTACCTCGGCTACTCCTACGGCACCCGGATCGGCTACACCTACGCCGAGGCGTTCCCGCGGAACGTGCGGGCGATGGTGCTCGACGGCGCGCTGGACCCGAGCCAGGACGAGGTCGAGTCGCTGGTCGCGCAGGGCCAGGGCTTCGGCGTGGCGTTCAACGACTTCGCCAGGTGGTGCGCCGCCCGCCGCGACTGCGCGCTCGGGACGAACCCGGCGGCCGCCACGCAGGCGTTCCAGAACCTGGTGCGGCCGTTGATCGACAACCCGGTGCGCCTGCGCGACGGCCGGGTCCTCAGCTACGACGACGCCACCCTGGGCGCGATCCAGGCGCTGTACTCGCAGCAGCTGTGGACGGTGCTGAACGCCGGGCTCAACGAGCTGAAGAGCGGCCAGGGCACCACGCTGATGGCACTGGCCGACCAGTACAACGAGCGCGACAGCAGCGGCCGCTACGCCAACACGCAGGACGCCTTCACCGCGATCCGCTGCGTCGACGACCCGCCGGTGACCGATCGCCGCGAGATCCTCGAGGCGGAGAACCGCTACGACCAGGTGGCGCCCTTCCTCGACGACGGCAGGCCGAACGGCGCGGCGCTGGACCCGTGCGCGTACTGGCCGGTGCCCAACACCTCGCAGCCGCACGAGCCGAACGTCGCCGGCGTGCCGCCGGTCCTGGTGATCTCGACCACCAACGATCCGGCCACTCCCTACCAGGCGGGGGTGAACCTCGCGAAGGCGATGAAGGGCGCGCTGCTGACGTTCGAGGGCACCCAGCACACCGTCTTCCTGCAGGGAATCTCGTGCGTGGACGACATCGGCAGCGACTACCTGATCAACGGGACGCTCCCGGCGGACGGCACGCGCTGTACCTCTCAGTGACCGGACTGGCACGATGTGGGAGATGCGTTTCTCCCGCTGCCGGACGCTGATCACCGCGGGCCTGCTGGCCGGCGCGCTGACCGCGTGCACCCCGCAGGCCACCGCACCGCCGCCGTCACCCTCCCCGGTGGCGGACACCCACGCGCTGGACCGCTTCTACGACCAGAAGCTCGCGTGGGGCGACTGTGCCGCGTATGCGACGGGGCAGCCGAGCCAGGACGCGTTCCGCACGCCGGGCGTCGAGTGCGCCCGGCTGACCGTGCCGCTGGACTACGCCAACCCGCGCGGCGAGACGATCACCATCGGCGTGCTGCGGCACGAGGCGCTCGACCCGGCCAACCGGATCGGCTCGCTCGTGATGAACCCGGGCGGGCCGGGCGGGTCCGGCATGGAGGCGGCCGCGAAGCTGGTGCCGACGGTGT
>NZ_PQHY01000032.1:0-67657 GCF_003385175.1 Amycolatopsis ruanii | reverse complement strand
CCGCGCCCGATGGACGATGCGCTGGAAACCCGTACTCAACGCCTTCGCCATCACCTTCGGTGACCGCTGGCCGGCCGCCGAAACCTACTAACCGAACCGCCAGAAACACCGATCACGGGATAGACCCCAGTCCCGGACAACTTCGTCGATTTACCATGGGACGAACGATCGTTGTGCTCGGAGTTCCGATCCGACGGCATTGATCTCGGCAGGGGGATCGCCAACCCAGACTTCGGCCGCCGCTTCTACACGACACGTGATCCGGAGCAAGCAGCGGCACGAGCTAAGAGGGTCGTGAGAAAAAGAGGTGGAGTTCCCGAGGTTGTGCGTTTCAGGGTCCCTGTATCAGAATTGGAATCTTTGAGTACGCGAACTTTCGTGGAGGCGGACGATGCCTGGCGGAGCTTTACGCTGCATCATCGTTCGAGTAAGGATCTTCATGAATACGATGTTGTCGAGGGGCCCATGGTGGGTAACGTGGAGAATTTGAGACGCGGGGGTATAAGGCGGCCGTGGAGGAGTCAGGTGTCCTTCCATGCGTCGTTTGCCGCATCGGTATTGAACAGGTTCATCCAATGATGCAAAAATGTCCTTGGCGTAGCGAGCGCGGTCGTGAATACTATCCTTTGATAGTAAGTGTCATGGTCTCAGAATTCGGCATAACCGAAGAAGAGGCTACTGGTCGAATCAATGACCTCCTGGGTGATTGGGAAATGGATGATCCAGACTTCGAAAATGCATTGGGTCATCAAGATCCCGAATACTGGGCTTACGAGGTTTACTATGGGCACATCGATTTTTGGTGGAACCAGCCGGCAGAAAAATTAACGCCACGTCCTTGGAGTCCAACTTAGTGTTCGTTGGAACTATGATTGATGTGCGCCTTCCGGACGTGAGATAAGCAAACGGCAGAGCTGCGCGCCGATCGGACCGGGTCGCACCTCAACGAAACCCTGAAGGACTCAACCTGCCCCGCGGACGTTTCGTTCTCGCACGACCTCCACATGTGGGTCTGGCTGGCTGGATCGGGCTGGCCGCGTTGGCGGTGTTGCTGGCGGGGAGGTGCGCTAGATGGTCGACCCCGTATGGCCGGCGCGGCTGGCGACGTCGGCTTGCTCGGCCGGTACGGTCCGGGTACCAGCGTGGCCTGGTGCGTCGTCTCGGCCGTCTCTCCCGGATCACCGTGGAGCCAGTCGACACGGGCCTGACGCTGTCCGGACTCGCCCAGAATTTCGTCGCACAGATCGAGTACGGATCTTTACCCGGCGTCCACGAGGGGAGTCAGGTGCGCGGCGAAGGCCGCGTCGTCGGGGGTGGTGTAGGACGTGTGCTTGACACCCCGGTTGCCGGAGGGCACCACGATGGTGAGCTGGCAGTCGTCCACGGTGGGGGCGCCGTCGACGGTGAACTCCGCGACCGGGCGGCCGGTGCGTGCTTCGACGACGGTCACCGCGTAGCGGCCCTGGTAGGTGACGCGCGTGGAGCCGTCCTCGTACTCGCACGACCGGATCGCGGCGGGGGCGGCCTGGCCGATCAGGCGGCTGCACCCGACGAGCTGCACCTCGTCCGCAGGCGGCGGCCAGGCCTCCGCCGAGGTAAAGCCCTGCAGGTAGTCGGGGAAGCCGGACCCCTCGTACACGGCCACGGCGTGCGGCCCCGGGCCGGAGTAGGCGGGCGCTTGGCCGAACGCTTCGCCGCCCGTGCACAGCCGGGCCAGATCGGTGATCTCGCGCGGCCGCTCACCGAAGGCGAGTTCCAGCGCGAGCGGCACCGCGGTGAACCACACGACCAGACCCGACAGGGCCACCGCCAGCGCCCCGGCGGCCAGGCGTGGCGTTCGCCGCGGCGGGTACGGACGCCCCGAGCGGACGGTGCGCACCAGCTCGTCGCGGGCCCACACCCTCCCGATCGGCCGCGAGCCGGTGTTCCAGACGAGCCGCAGCCCCTCGGCGACCTCGACCTGCTCCCACCGCAACGCCTCGGGCTCCGCGCCGGGCACCCACACCACCAACCCGCGCTCGGCGGCGCCGAACCAGCACCGGCCGCCGGGCACCGGACCCCACCAGGTCCAGGCCGCCGTCGCCCACAGCAGCGCCGCGTAGCCGAGCACGATCCACCGCCAGGCCGTCGAGTCGTTGAGGACGAGGTAGAACGCCGCGATCCCGGCCGGGACGAGGCCGAGCACGCCCAGCATCGCGCCGGCGACCGGTTCCCGGAAGGTCCGGTGCACTCGAACAAGCCGTCCGAAGCCGGCGGCCTCGGCGTGCTCGGCCAGTACGCGGTTCGTCACCATGTGCCCCCTCATCCGGTTGTCCGGTTCATACCGGACGGCGAGGGCCGGGTGTACCGCCTGTCAGGTTGCGGTCAGTTCAGGCCGGATTCCGGTGCCAATCAGTCGGTGGCGGTGATCCACAGTTGGATCGCCAAAGCGAGGCCGATCACCGCGACCGTCAGGCGCAGCCCAGCAGCCGGCAGACGGCGGGCGATCCGTGGTCCCAGCGTCGAGCCGACGAACATGCCCAGGCCCAGGGCCGCCGCGGCCATCCCGGTATCGCTGGTGCAAAGCGGTAAGCCGGGGCTGCGCAAGTAACGTCAGCGAGCCGATGAGCACCAGGAACGGCACGACGTGAGCGAACACCCCGGTCGGTGCGGAGAGCAACAGCACCGCGCCCGCCGCGCCGCCGAGAGCGGACAGCGGGACCCAGCGACGCAGCCATGGTCCGTGGCCCGCCAGTTCGGGTTGAGAGACAAGAGCCGCGCCAGGCCAGCATGCCGCCCCGGCAACGAGGTTGGTGACGTTCGCCGACAGGGCGGGAAGCCCCGCCACGAGCAGAGCAGGGTAGGAGATCAACGAGGTGATGCCGCCTGCGCTGCCGACCAGTCCGGCGAGTACGCCGGAAGCGGTCAGAAACGCGCCGTCACCGAACCCGATCACGACGCTGGCCGCGCAGCCGAGCAGGTGTCCTGCAGCACGGTCCCCCTAACTTCGTGCCGGTTGCCCGAACGACATCTTCGGCTCTGCCCCAGGGGTGAGGTCAACGTAGGAGTACGGCGAAAACCCTGCGGCAGGAGGATTGAGCATCGCGCCGGTAGATGCCAGCTTCGACGTCGTGACTGCCGGGTCTGCCCTGCGCCGCGCACAGACAGGACCCCCGGCCGCGCCGTGATCGCCCGGCGGACCCGCGGCCCGCCACCTCCCGCGCCTTCCTTTCCTGGGACGACGACGCGAAAGGAGGTGATCACATGTCTAGTACCAGGTTTCGCCGGCCGCGTGGCGGGAGTTCCTCGCCCAGCACGGTGACGGCGGAGTCATCACGGCAACCGTGACGCGGGTGGTTCCGTTCGGCGCCATCGTCGAACTGCCGTCCGGCGTGCCAGGGCTGCTGCCCGGGCCCGTCCGGACCACGGAAGCCGAGCCCGGCGCACGGGTCAGCCGAGCACACCCTGCACCGCCACGGTTTCGGTGTACTCGCGCAGGCCCTCTTCGCCCAGTTCCCGGCCGATTCCGGACTGTCCGAAGCCTCCGAAGGGGGCGTCGAGGCTGAAGGACGGTCCGTTGACGTCCACCTGGCCCGTGCGCATCCGCGCGGCGAACGCCAGTGCCCGCTCGGGCTCACCCCACACCGCGCCGTGCAAGCCGTAGCGGGTGCCGTTCGCGATCCGCAGCGCCTCGTCCTCGTCCCGGTACGGCAGCACCACCAGCACCGGGCCGAACACCTCCTCCTGCGCGATCTCCCAGTCCTCCCCGGCACCCGCCACGACGACCGGCGACGTGAAATGCCCGCGCGGAGGCAGAACGCGCCCGTGCCCGATCACGCGCGCGCCGCGGGCCCGGGCACGTGCCACGAAGGACTCCACTCGATCCCGCTGCGCCGCGGACACCAGCGGGCCGTTCTCGGTGGCCGGGTCGTGGGGATCGCCGACGACCACCGCCGCCATCGCCTCGGCCGCGCACTCGACCGCGGCGTCGTGCTGCGCGGCCGGGACGAGCAGCCGCGTCCACGCGCTGCACGTCTGACCGGAGTTCAGCGTCGCCGAAGCGACGGTGGCCCGCACCGCCGTCACGAGATCCGCGCCGGGCAGCACGACGCTCGCCGACTTCCCGCCCAGCTCGAGGCACACCCGTTTCACCGACTCCGCCGCCCGCGCCATGACGGCCCGCCCGACCGTGGTCGACCCGGTGAACGACACGACGTCGACGCCGGGATGGGACGCCAGCGCCGCGCCGACGACCTGGCCGCGACCCAGCACGACGTTGACCACCCCGGGCGGCAGACCGGCTTCGGCGACGGCCTCGGCGAACAGGCACGTGCTCAGCGGTGTCAGCTCGGCCGGCTTCGCGACCACGGTGCAGCCCGCGGCCAGTGCCGGCGCGACCTTCGCGGCCAGCTGGTACAGCGGGTAGTTCCACGGCGTGATCGCGGCGACCACCCCGGCAGGCACCTCGTGCACGAGCGAAGCGCCCACCTCGCGGACCGGTGACCGGTGCGCGGCGAGATCCGCGTAGTACCGCACCACGTCGATCGCCACGTCCACCTGGGACTCCCGCGTCACCGTGACCGGGCAGCCGACCTCGGCGACCACCGTGGCGACCAGCACCACCCGCCGGTCCCGCAACCGGTCGGCGAGCGCGCCGAGCAGAGCCGCACGCTCGGCGTACCCGCGTGCGGCCCAGTCCGGGAACGCGCGCGCTGCCGCTGCCACCGCCCGCGCCACGTCCTGTTCGGTGCCGTCGGCGGCGTGCCCGACGACCTCCCCGGTCGCCGGGTCGGTCACCGGGATGGTGGCCGCCGGCCGGTGCCATTCGCCGTCGATGAACAAGTCAGCGCGCATCAGCGGCCTCCCCGGCACCGAGCTCGGGTCCGTAGACCTGCTTGCCGAGCCACTGTCCACCGTCGACGGTCAGGACCTCGCCGGTGATGTAGGCGGAGCCGTCACCGAGCAGGAACGCGGCCGTCCCGGCGATTTCGTCCGTCCCGGCCATGCGGCGCTGGGGCACGCTGGCCAGGACGCGGTCGCGGCTGGCCTGGTCGCCCCACAGCGCCGCTCCCGCGCCCGCGGTTTCCGTGGGGCCGGGCGCGAGGCAGTTCAACCGCACGCCGCGGCCGGCCCATTCGACGGCCAGGGTGCGGGTCATCGCGAGGACCCCGGCCTTGGCCGCGGCGCTGTGCACCGTGCCGGGGTGGCCGTGCCACGCGTAGCTGGCGATCACCGACAGCACGCTGCCGGACCGTTGTTCGAGCATGACGTCGGCGGCCGCCCGCGTGCAGTGGAACGTGCCGTTCAGCACGATGTCGATCACCGCTCGCCAGCCCCCTGCGCTGAGCCGCTCCCCGGGGCACACGAAGTTGCCCGCCGCGTTGTTGACGAGCGCGTCGATGCGGCCGAACCGGTCGCGCACCGCGGTCATCGCGGCGCTGACCTGGTCGAAGTCGCGCACGTCCACGGTCAGCGCGGTGGCGGTGCCGCCCGCGGCGCCGATGAGGTCCACCGTCTCGGCCAGCGGCTCGGCCCGCCTGCCGAGCACCGCGACGCTGCCACCGCCCGCGGCGTACCGGCGGGCGATGGCGCGGCCGATGCCGGATCCGCCACCGGTGACCACCGCGACGCGTCCCGCGAACTCGCTCATGCCGGTTCCTCCTCGCTGTGCCCGCGGAACACGAGCGCGTCGACGGCGAGCACACCGTCGGCGCTGGCCCGCAGGGGGTTGATCTCGCAGGTCGCGACCGGCATCCGGGACACGGCGGCGATCGCTCGCGCCAGCGCCGGGATGTCCACGCCGGGCGCGCCGCGCCAGCCGAGCAGCCGCGGATGACCGCGCAACCGGGCGAGCATGGCCGTGGCTTCGGCCTCGTCGACCGGGGCCAGTTCCAGCACCGTGTCGCGCCACAACTCGGCCTCGACGCCACCGGAGGAGACGACGACGACCCGCCCGAACACGGGGTCGTGACGCAGGCCCACGAGCACCTCGACCACCCCGGCCCGCTCGTCCATCCGCTCGACCACCACCGAGTCCAGGCCGAGCCGGGCGGTCAGGTCCCGGTGCGCGGCGGCCACCTCCCCGGCGGTGCGCAGCCCGAGCACGACGCCGCCCGCCTCGGTCTTGTGGTCGAGGTCCGCCTTGAGCACCGTGGCACCGGGCCAGCTCGCGGCCAGTGCCACGGCCTCGTCCGCCGACCGCGCGGTGCCGGCCTCCGGCACCGGTATCCCCGCCTCGCGCAGCATGTCGCGGGCCGCGAGGTAGGAACAACGCTCGCCTTCCCCGACCGGGTCCGGGGTGGGCACGTCCCGCGCTACCGCGCGCTCCCACCGCACGCACCCGGCGACCGCACGCAGGGTCGTCTCCACGTCGGCGAACACCGGGATCCCGCCGCGGACCAGCACGTCGACGGCCGGGCCGTCCTCGGCCATGCTGTGCACGACCACCGGAACCGTCCTCGCGAGCCGGGTCAGCCGGTGCGCGACCGCGCACTCGGCCTCCCGCAACCCCGGACTGTCCACTCCGAACCGTCCGAAGTAGCCGGTGAGCACGACCGCGCCCGCCTCGGGAGCGACCGCCTCCGCGACTGCCGCGTAGGACGACAGGTCCTGTTCCCCCGCACCGGCGAGGTCGACCGGGTTGCCGGGCACGGCCGGCAGGGTCTCGGCCAGCCGCGCTCGCGCACCGGACCCGAGCGGGGTGACCCGCAGGCCCGCCGCGGTGGCGACGTCCGCGGCGAGCGCTCCCTGCCCGCCCGAGTCGGAGACGATGACGATCCGGTCGCCGCGCGGGCGCACACCCGCGGCGAGGGTGTGCGCGAGCGCCGCCGCCTCCGCCGGGGTCCGCGCCCGCACCGCGCCGGCGGCGCGACAGGCCGCGTCGAGCACGTCCATGCTGCCGGTGAGCGCCCCGGTGTGGGAACGAGCCGCGGCGCTGCCTGCCGCGCTGTCACCGGCGGCCAGGACCACGAGCGGTTTGCCCGCCTCGCGCAACGCCCTGGCTGCGGACAGGAACCCGGCGGCATCCCGGACCCCTTCGAGGTAGCAGATCACCGCCGTGGTGCCCGGGTGCGCGGCGAGCCCGGCGAGCAGTTCCTCGGACGTGACGTCGGCCTGCACTCCGACCGAGGCGAACCGGGACACGCCCGACCCGTGCCGGTGCAACAGGTGCGCCAGCTCGGAGCCGACCTGGCCGCTCTGCGTGATGATCGCGACGGGCCCCGGCGCGAAGTGGCCCCACGCCAGTCGCAGCTCCTGCGCACTGTCCACAATGCCCAGTGAGCTGGGACCGAGCAGCCTGGCCCCCGCCGCGCGGGCGCGCCGCGCGAGGTCGCGGAGCAGCGCGGGCCCACCGGGCAGGCGCTGCACGCCGTCGGTGATGACGAGCACCGCGCGCGACCCGAGGTCGAGCGCGCCGGTCACGGTTTCCCCGACGGCGGTGGCCGGCACCACCACCGCCGTCAGGTCGACCGGCTCGCCCACCTCACGCAGGCTCCGGGCGGCGGGCACCCCGCACACGCGGCCACCGCGGTGGTTGACCAGGTGCACCGCGCGGCGGTCCCGCCCGCTCAACGCGCCGGAGGCGAGCCAGTAACCCCATTTCGCCGGGTTGTCGCTCGCCCCGACGACCGCGACCGAACGGGGCTGCCACAGGGCCGAGAGGTCGTCCGCCCCCGTGGCCGCCTGGCCGGCGACGGTGTCAGCGGCGGTCATCGAGGCTCCGGGAGATGATGAGCCGCTGGATGTCGGAGGTCCCTTCCTCGATCTCCTCGAGCTTGGCGTCGCGCATCCACTTCTCCACCAGGAACTCCCGCGAGTAGCCCCACCCGCCGAGCGTCTGCACCGCGGCCCAGGTGGCGAACATGGCGGTCTCGGAGGCGACGAGCTTGGCCATGGCCGACTCCCGGCCGGCGGGCAGCCCGGCGTCGATGCGCTTGGCCGCGCGCCACGTCATGAGCCGCGCGGACTCGACCCGGGTCGCCATGTCCGCGAGCCGGAAGGCGACCGCCTGGTGTTCGATGATCGGCTTGCCGAACTGGCGGCGCTGGCGCGCGTACTCGGTGGCGTACTCGGTGGCGGCGCGCGCGACACCGGTCGCCGCCGCGGCGAGGATCGTGCGCGACCGGTCGAAGGTGTGCATCAGGCCGCGGAACCCGTCACCCTCGGCGCCGAGCCGGTCCCGTTCGGGCACCTCCACCTCGTCCAGCACGAGCTCGGCGTTGATCAGCGCCCGCTGGCCCATCTTCTTCCACGGCTCGGACACGGTGAACCCGGGAGTGTCGCGGTGCAGGACGAACGCCGTCACCCCACGGGACCGCAGCGCCGGGTCGACGGTGGCGAACACGATGTAGTACTCGGAGGCACCGGCGTTGGAGATCCACGCCTTCCGTCCGGAAAGGACGTACCGGTCGCCCTTGCGGACGGCGCGGGTGGTCAGGCTGGCCGCGTCCGAGCCGGTGTCGGGCTCGGTCACCGCGAGGGAGGTCATCGGCGGGCGCGGCGCCCCCAGCGGGGTGAGGTAGCGCTCCCGCTGCTCGCCGGTGCCCAGCTCCAGGATCGGGTGGGCGAAGAACCCGTTGGCGGTCAACAGGTTCCCGATGGCGAGGTCACCCGTGCACAGCTCCTCCTGAACGAGGCACTGCGTGAACACGTCGGTGAAACCGCCGCCCCCGTAGGCCTCCGGGAGCATGAACGAGGTGAGGCCGACCTTCGCGGCCGAATACCAGATGTCCCACGGGACTTCGGTGTCGGCCTCGTCGACCTCGCGCGCGATGGGCCGGATCTCCTGTTCGGCGAAGCGGCGGCACAGGTCGAGGATGTGGTTCTGCTCGTCGGTCAGGGCGACGAGTTCGGTGGGTAGGCGCAAGGGGAGCTCCTCGGAAACGGGGAGGGAATGGGCGAGCACGTGGCCCGGCCCTCAGGCTAATAAATAACTGGCTCGTCAGTCAATAATGCGGACGGGTCGATGCCCGGCCCGGATCGTGCGGGCTTGGGTTACCGGGGCAGGATGACGCGGTCGATGAACGACTGGCAGGTCGTGCGCATCCGCGCCAGGGTCATGTTCCGCGACCCGGCCAGCACCTGGAGCGCCAGCCCGTCCAGCACCGCGACCAGCAGGTTCGCGAGCTCGACCGCGTCGGCGTCACCGATCTGGCCTGCCGCCTGCCCGTCCCGGACGATGCCGGCGATGAGCCGCCGCCACTCGCCGTAGGCACGCTCGTTGAGGTCCTGCAGGTCCGGGTCGTGGATGGCCTCGACCCACAGTTCGGCCCAGACGTGCCAGGACTCGACGGTCTCGTCGTCGGCGGGCAGGTAGGCGTCGACCAGGGCCCGCAGCTTGCTGACGGCGTCGGTGTCGGACTCCAGGATGGCGGTGCGGCGGGCGAACGAACGGGCCACGTTCTGCTCGAACGCGGCGCGCACCAGGTCGCGCTTGTTGGTGAAGTAGTAGTGCAGGATGCCCGAGGACAACCCCGCGACCTTCGCCACGTCGGCGAGCCGCAGCGCGCGGAACCCCTGCTCGGCGATGACGTGGCACGCCGCCTGCAGGATCTGCTCACGCCGTTCCGCTTCGACGTTGGGCCGCGGCATGCGTACTCCTTCTTCGCCCGGTGGCAGCGCGACCCAGTGTAGTGGAATTGATTCACGCATCAGTCAGTTGATCCGCCGGCGCGTACCCGGCCATGGCCCGGCGCCGCACGATCAGCACGGTCAGGACGTAGTGCAGGACCCCGGAGACGACGACCGCGGGCAGCGACGCGGTCAGGTACCGGAACGGCCCGGCCGGCTCGTAGGTCACCGGGTTGAGCAGCAGCGCGTAGGTGACCGCACCCGCCGCGACCGCGACGAAGGCGGCGGGGTTGAACCCGCGCCAGAAGCCGTAGCAGGACTCCCGGTTGGGCAGGTACAGGTCCCGCACGCGCAACCGCGCGTGCCGCAGCACGAAGTAGTCGACGACCTGGACCGAACACAGTGGAGCGACCAGGATCGCTCCCCAGGAGACGAACCGCGAGTAGTTGTCGTAGACCGCGGCGGGGAAGAACACGAGAACCGCGGCCGGCGCGAGGATCCCGGCGGCCATCAGCGCCCACGGCACGCGGCGCAGCAGCCGCCCGCCGCCGCCCTTGAGCGCGACCAGCGACGAGTAGCCCTGCGCCACGACGCTGGTGATGTTGGCGAAACCGACGAACGCGAGGGCGAGCACGCCGAGCGCGGCACCACCGAGCGGCACCATCCACATGGTCGGGTCCTCGGAGGCGAGCGCCAGCGCGGCGAAGGCGCCGACGACCGCGGCCAGCACCGAGGTGAAGAACAACCCCACCATGTTGGGCCAGAACGCCGCGCGGGAGGTGCGCGTCAGGCGCGCGAGGTTGCCGACGTTGGGCCACCACGCGAACCCGCCCGCGATGTTGAGTTCGACGGCGAGCACGAAGTCCAGGTGCGCGTCGCCCGAGGACGCCAGCGGCGGGATCGCGGCCAGTTCCGACCACGAGGTCTGCGTGAAGATCAGCACGAGCATGCCGGTCGTGACGATCACCAGCCCGGGCGCGACGATCCGGTTCACCCACTCCACCGACACCGGGCCGCGGGCGAGCACGAGCCAGGACACCAGCACCGCCACGAGCGCGATCAGGCTGACCACGATGCCCGAGCTGTCGATGTCGGCCGAGAACACCTGCTCGGCGACGTTGCCCAGCGCGTGCCCGCACATGATCGCGAGCACCGCCGCCCACGCCGCCGCGAGCAGCGTCGACATGGTGATCATCAGCAGCCGGGCGCCACCGGAGCCGAACACGCTGCGCAGCGCCGTGAACTGCTCGATACCGTACTTCGCGCAGGGCAGGCACGGCGCGAGCGCGACCAGCAGCACGCTGATCCCGTAGCCGACGACGATACTGGCGATCCCGGCCTCGGCGCCCACGTAGAGGGCGACCGCGCCGCCCTGCAGGAACGCCCACGTGGCGATCGACAGGCCCACGTTCACCGAGGAATAGCCCCAGAAACCCCACAGCCGTTCGCGCCGCAGCAGGGGCAGTTCGTTGAGGGTGGCGTCGGTGCCGGCGGACTCCGTGCCGCCGGTCCTGGCGGGTGCGCTCATGCCGGGTACCCCCACCAGATCAGCAGCACGCTCACCACGGCGAGCACGACGGCGGCCAGCACGACGTCGCGCCACGGCAGGTCGGGCAGGTAGGTCTCGTCGCTGTCGGGACTTTCGAGCAGGGCGAGCCGGTGTTCCAGCTCGGCTTCGAAGGAGGACTCGGGCACGGCGGGGACTCCTCATAGTTGATTGGCGGATTAGTTATGGGAGTGTGTGATCTGGTCCACATGCCTGTCAAGAGCCAATGAGCGGCAAGGTCGAGGCCGTGCCGGGCCAGGAGGGGCGGGAAGATAGTTGACTGGCGAATCAGGAAACTTCACGATGGGGGCATGACCGTCGCCGCTCTGCCCTCCCGGGTCCCCGTCGTCGTCGTGGGTGCCGGGTACGCGGGCCTGTCCGCCGCGCTGACCCTGCACGACGCCGGGGTGCCCGCCCTGGTCCTGGAAGCCGCCGACCGCGTCGGCGGCCGGATCCTCTCGCAGCCCACGTCGTCCGGCGTGGTCGTGGACCACGGCGGCCAGTGGGTCGGGCCGACCCAGCGGCACCTGCTCGGCTGGGCGGAACGGTTCGGCTGCGCCACCTTCCCGACGTGGGAGACCGGCGCCCACCTGGAGCTGTGGCACGACGGTGCGCTGCACCGCTACACCGGGGACGGACCGGACGGCGCGCCCGGCCTCGCCGAGTACGCGGCCGCGACGGCGAGGCTGGACGAACTGGCCAGCCGGGTGGACACCGGCGATCCCGGCGCCGGTCCCGACGCCGCGGCGTGGGACGCCGAGACCGTGGAGACGTACCTGTCGCGGGAGGTCGCGTGCCCGGACGCGCGGCGCAGGCTGGCGCTGGCGGTGCAGGGCGTGTGGGCCGTGGAGCCGCGCGAGATCTCCCTGCTGCACCTGCTGTTCTACATCGCCAGCGCGGGTGGGTTCGACCAGCTGATGCAGACCCGGGACGCCGCGCAGGACGCGCGGTTCGTGGCGGGGGCGCAGGCACCGGCGCTGGCCGCGGCCCGGCGGCTGGGGGGCGCCGTCGTCCTGGGGACACCGGTCGAGTCGGTCGACCAGGACGGTGACCGGGTGCTGGTGCACACCGCGCGCGGAACCGTCCACACCGGACGGGTGGTGGTGGCGACACCGCCACCGGCGACCGCCGCGATCCGGTTCCGGCCGGGGCTGCCGACGGCCAGGGCGCGCTGGGTGCAGCGCAGCGTGATGGGCGATGTGGCGAAGGTGCACGCCGTGTACGCGGAGCCGTTCTGGCGGGACGAGGGCCTGTCCGGCATCGCGTCGCTGTACGGGGAGGACGCGGTGGGGGTGGTGTTCGACAACTCGCCACCGGACGCCGGGCCCGGGGTGCTGGTGGGCTTCGTCTACGGCGACCGCCTGCGCGCCTGGTCCACACTGGACGGAGCGGCCAGGCGGGCGGCGGTGCTGGCCACGCTGACGCGGTTGTTCGGGCCACGCGCCGGGGAACCGGTGGAGTACGTGGAGAAGATCTGGCCGGAGGATCCGTGGGCCCAGGGCGGGTACGCGGCCAACCCCACGCCCGGCGCGTGGATCGCCCACGGCAGCTCCGGCTGGCGGCGCCCGTGCGGCCGGATCCACTGGGCCGGGACCGAAACCGCCGACCGCTGGAACGGCTACATCGACGGCGCGATCTCCTCGGGCGTGCGGGCAGCCGGAGAAATCCTCGCGGCGGAGCGCACTGCCGCCGCCGAGGTCGGCTGCCTCGGGTCCTGAACCGGTTCGACCAGCAGCACTCCCAGCGCCTGCTGCGCTGCATTACGTCAAGGTTCCGCGACAGTCGCGCAGGGACGTCACGGTGCGGCGGCTGACAACAGCCGCAGCGCGGCCTCCGTCGTGCTGTCCTTGGCCGGGGTGAGGGTGACCAGCCGCTGCCGGGTGTCCCCGGGCAGCTCGAAGTTCTCGTAGTGGAAGGTCAGCACCCCGGCGCCGGGATGCCGGAAGCTCTTCGTCCCGAACGCCCGCAGTTCCACGTCCCCCGTGTGCCACCACCGCCGGAACTCCTCGCTCCGTGCGGACAATTCGGCCACCAGCGCGGCGAGATCCTCGTCATGGGGATGCCGGCCGACCGCCAATCGCAGCTGTGCGGCCGTCGCCGCGGCCACTTCTTCCCACTCCACGTAGCGGTCCCGGGCCGCCGGGTCCAGGAACAGTGTGCGCGCGAGGTTCCGCGCCTCGCCGAACAGCCGGTGCGCGAGCGCGTTGGCGGCCAGCACGTCGAACCGGTCGTTGATCACCAGCGCGGGCACCAGATCGATCAGGTCGAGCATGCGCCGCAGCTGGGGCCGCACCGATTCGGCCGCGCGGGTGCCGTGCCGGGGTGGGCGGGCCAGGGCGCGCAGGTGATCGCGCTCCACGGCGTCCAGGCGGAGCGTGTCGGCGATGGCGTTCAGCACCTCGTCGGATGGATGGCTGGCCCGCCCCTGCTCCAGCCGCTGGTAGTACTCCACGCTGATCCCGGCCAGCTGCGCGAGCTCCTCCCTGCGCAGGCCAGGCACACGCCGCCGGCTGCCGGGGCGCAGCCCCACGCTCTCCGGAGTGACCCGCGCGCGCCGCGACTGGAGGAACTCACCCAACCGGACCTCTGCCATGCCGCCAGTATGCCTTCGCAGCCTGGCCCTGCCAGTACCCGTACAACCAGGGGTCTGGGTCGTGCCGGCCCCGCCCGGCACGCTCCGAACATGACCGAGCGCTTCCAGCGCGGGCTGGCCCGCCAGCAGGAGATCGGCGGAGCCGGTCCGCGGCGACGGGCCTACGACGCGCTCGCCGACGTCGCCCCGGACCTCAGCCGGCTCGCCGTCGAATTCGCCTACGGGGACATCCACTCCCGCCCCGGCCTCGACGCCGGGCAACGGGAGCTGGTCATCCTGGGCGCGCTGATCGCGACCGGGGGTGTCGAGCCCCAGCTGGAGGCGCACATCGGCTCCGCGCTCGGCGCCGGCCTCACGCCGCGCGCCGTGGTGGAAGCGGTCATGCAGGCGATCCCGTACGCCGGGTTCCCCCGTGTGTTCGCGGCCATGGCGATCGTCCGTCGCGTCTTCGCCGAGCGCAATCTGTTGCCCCTGCAATGATCATTGGAGAAGAGACCGTGAGCACCGCCCAGGACCGCGCCGACGTCATCGACACCTGCACCCGGATGATGTGGCTGGTCGACATCCGCGATTGGGACAGCTTCACCGAGGTCTTCGCCGACCGGGTGACCCTCGACTACACCAGCATCTACGGCGGCGAGCCCTGGACGCAGACCCCGGACGAGGTCAAGGCCCAGTGGTCGGCCCTGCTCGGCGCCTTCGACGCCACGCAACACCTGCTCGGCAACCACCTCGTGACCGTGGACGGGGACAGCGCGGTGCTCACCGCCGTGTTCCAGGCCACCCACCTGCTGGCCACCACGTTCGGCTCACCGCGCTGGACCCTCGGCGGCACCTACCGCTTCGGGCTGGTCCGGGTGAACGGCCGGTGGCTGATCAACGAGGTCGTGATGACGGCGACCTGGGCCGACGGGAACAAGGACATCCTCACCATCACCGCCGGCCGCCAGTGACTCCAGCTTGACACCTGTCAGATTAAGCCTAATCTGACAGGTGTCAGCCCGGAGAGGAGCGACCATGGCCAGGTCCACATCGGACATCCAGATTCCCGGGCTCGCCGGCAAGCTCGCGGTGGTCACCGGAGCCAGTGACGGCGTCGGCCTGGGGCTGGCGGCCCGGCTCGCCGCCGCGGGCGCTGAAGTGGTCATGCCCGTCCGCAACCGGCGCAAGGGCGAGGCCGCGATCGCGAAGATCCGCCGCCGGTACCCGGACGCCGAACTCTCGCTGCGGGACCTGGACCTGTCCTCGCTGGCTTCCGTCGCCGCGCTGGCCGGCCGGCTCACCGAGGAGGGGCGGCCGATCCACCTCCTGGTCAACAACGCCGGCGTGATGACCCCGCCCGACCGGCAGACCACCGCGGACGGGTTCGAGCTGCAGTTCGGCACCAACCACCTCGGGCATTTCGCCCTGGTGGCCCGGCTGCTGCCGCTCCTGCGCGCGGGGAACGCCCGGGTCACTTCGCAGATCAGCATCGCCGCCGGCCGGCATTCCATCAACTGGGAAGACCTCCACTGGGAGCGCAAGTACCACGGCAACCGGGCCTACAGCCAGTCGAAGATCGCGTTCGGGCTGTTCGGCCTCGAGCTGGAGCGGCGCAGCCGGGACAGCGGCTGGGGCATCACGAGCAACCTGTCCCACCCCGGCGTGACACCCACGAACCTGCTCGCCGCGCGCCCGGAGGTCGGCCGTGACCGCGACACCGCGCTGGTGCGGGTGATCCGTGCGCTGTCCGCGCGCGGCATCCTGTTCGGCACGGTCGAGACCGCGCTGCTGCCCGCCCTCCACGCCGCGACGTCACCCGCTGCCGAAGGCGGCCGCCTCTACGGGCCCAGCGGTTTCCGCCACCTCTCCGGCCCGCCGGCCGAACAGGAGCTGTACTCGCGCCTGCGCAGCGCCGATGACGCTCGCCGCATCTGGGCGATTTCCGAAGAACTGACCGGCCTGCGGTTCCCGGCCGCGCGGACCCTCGCCTGACAGTTCAGCGCGGGGGACGGCCGAGCAAGCCGTCCGCGATCAGGTCCGCGAGCTCGCGCGCGGTGCGGGTCTGGCTTTCCCGCGTGACCCGCTGGGGGCGGCCGAGCCGGTGGGCGAGCGGGAGCTGCACCAGGGCGGCGACCGGGCTGATCACGGCGAAGAAGAGCACGTCCATGGGCACGGTGGGCATCCGGCCGGCCGCCATCAGCCGGTCGACGGCCGGAACCAGCGGCTCCAGCGTCGGCGCCAGGTACTTCTCGTAGAGGTAGTCCAGGCGTTCGGACTCGCGGCTGAACTCGTCCGCCAGCAGCCGGCCGAGCAGCGGCGCCTCGACCGCGGACTGGTAGAAGTGCCTGATCACGGCGCGAACCCGCTCGGCGTCGTCGACGTCGGCTTCGACGAGCCGCCGGCGTTCCCGCTGGTCGCGTTCGAGCAGCGAATCCACCACGGCCCGCCAGAAGCCGGCCTTGGATCCGTAGCGGTCGTTGATGAAGTTGTGGCTGACGCCGAGGCGCCTCGCCAGCTCCCTGGCCGAGGCCCGGTCGTAGCCGAGCTCGGCGAAGGCTTCCATCCCCCGCCGGAGGATTTCGGCCTCGGTGGGGACCGGGGGTGTGCCCGCCCCGGGACGGCCTCGTCCACGCACCGCGCCGGTCACCGGCTCGTCCCCCGTTCTCTCCGGCCACCCTGACGACTGTCAGAATACGCCCGTCAGGCGGCGCAGCGGTTCCGCGGCCGCGATTCCCCAACTCACACTCGAAAGTGGTCCTCCCACCCGCGACATACCGGCTGGGCAGTGCCGTCTCCCCTCCAGACGATCCCGGGCAGGAGGAGCAGGGGGCAGCATGAACTGGCGCAGCCGGATACGCGTGGCGAACGGCCTTGCCGTGGCCCGGTGCTACCGCCGCACGGTGTGCGACTGCGGGCGCCGGCAGCGCAGGCTGTGGGTGTTCGGCACGCCGCTCCACGACGAAACCGGCGCCACCCGGCCGCGGCGTGACATCCGGCGCGCGCTGCGGGCGGAAATGCGGGCGTGGCAGCCGGACCGGACGTGTGATCGGTGCGCCCGCCGTGATCCTCCACAATGGATCGGCTGCGGGGGAACCGGACGGGCCCGCGGCGCGTCCACGGGGTGACCCGCCCACACCGGAAAGGACCTCCGATGGCCCAGCCGTATCCCGCGCCCGCTCCGCGTCGCCGATGGCCGCTCGTGATGGTCGCGCTGGTCGTGGGACTGGTGGTCGGCGCGGGAGCCGTGGGGCTCGTCTGGATCGGGTCCGGCCCGGATGCCGCCGGATCCGACGCCGAGGCCGCTTGTGCCGCCGTGGCACGCACCACGGCGCTCGATCCGCAGACGCAGTACGCCGGGTTCCAGCGCTGGGGTGCGGCGGCGCAGCTCGCGGCCGCGGCGGCCGAGCAGGAACCGCGCTACCGGACGCTCGCCGACGCGTTGCAGGCCCCGGTCGACATCGTGATGCGGTCGTTCGCCGCGGCGGGGCCGGAGTTCGACGCGGCGGCGGCCCGGGCCAGGTCCGCCTGCGCGGATCTCCAGGGGTAGCTCGATGCGGTGATGAGCGCGTCGTTCCGCGGCGGGCGGGTATCGGGATGCCATGCGTGCCTCGGTGTTCCTCGCCGTTCTGGCGATCGCCCTCGTGCCGGCCACCGCTGCCGCGCAAGGGGTTTCCCCGTTCGACGGCCGGGACTGCCCGCGGGGCAGCCTGTGCCTGTACCGCGACCACGGCTTCACCGGCGGCGGCCTGGCCCTGCAGCCGGGGGACCGGGTCGGCGACCTCGGCACCCACGACCTCGCCGACGTGGTCTCGTCGTGGACCAACGACAGCGGCGTCACCTGCACCTGGTACGAGAGCCCGGATTTCTACGGCAGGGCGCACGAGATGCTCGACGGCTTCCGCGTCGAGCTGCCCGCGCCGGAGGACGACACGCCCTCGTCGGTCGCCTGCGCCTGACGCCCGGGTGAACAACTGCCGAACAGCTCGGACGACCCTGATCTTCCGGGCCGCGCTCGCACAAGATGGATGTCTCGTCCTGTGTCCCCAGCGCGGAGGCCCGGTTGTCCAACTTTCCCTGGGAGATCGTCCTCGCGGTGCTGGCGCTCGTGGTGCCGGTGTTCGCGTTTCTGTGGGAGTTCGTGTTCGTCGGGCGCAAACGGCTCGGCTACCGCGTGCAGGTGGACACGACCGCGCGGCAGGAGGTCGCCGCGGAGAACGCGGGCGCGCTGCAACGCCTGGACGACAAGGACGGCAAGGCGCTGACCGACCCGTCGTTCGTGCTGGTGCGCATCGAGAACACGGGCACCACGAACATCGACAGCCACGACTACGCCGTCCTGGGCAACGTCCAGGCCGGCGTGAAGATCAACTTCCCGGACCGCCGCGTCGCCGGGATGGTGGTGACCGAGCTGAGCGACGAGTTCCTGCGGGAGAACTTCGGCGAGAACTCCGGTCTGGGCGTGGACAACATCGTCGACGGTGACGGGCGCCACGTCGGGGTCATCCAGCTGCCCAAGGTGCCGCTGAACCAGGGGCAGCACTACAAGGTCCTCGCGGTGCTCGACCGGGCCGGGCCGAAGGTGAAGAAGTGCCCGGACCCCGAGGTGATCGCCGGAATCAAAGGCGGCGTGCGCAACGGCGCGATCCGGGAGACCAAGAGCCGCACCGGAATTCCGCGCTGGCTGACCGTGCTGGTGTACCTGCTGGTCTCGATCGCGCTGGCCGAGCCGTTCGTCATCAGGCTGGCGACCGCGGATCCGCCGCCGCTGGACTGCGCCAGGGGCACCCTGACCATCACCGGTTCCACCGCGTTCGCGCCGGTCGTGCAGGAGGCGGCCGCGGCGTACGCGAACACCTGCCGCGAGGCGAGGTTCGCCATCGAGATGGCGGGCAGCTCGGCCGGTCTGGACCGGCTCAACCAGCAGCGCGGCGCGGACATGCTCGCGTTCTCCGACGGCGTGAAGGGCAACCGGTCGCCGCAGTTGCTGCCGCGGCCGATCGCGTTTCTGTTGTTCACCGTCGTCGTCCACCCGGACGCCGGGGTGCGGGACCTGACCCTGGCGCAGCTGCGCGACGTCTTCGCCGGGCGGGTCCGCAACTGGCGGGAGCTGGGCGGCGCGGACCAGGAGGTGCGGATCGTCGACCGGGAAGCGCTTTCCGGCACGCGGACGACGTTCGAGCAGCAGGTGCTCGGCGCGATCGAGCCGGGGGAGAACTCCAACGACTGCGTCGAACCGAAGGCGCCGGCCCCGGCGACCGACGTGGTCCGCTGCCGCCGCAACGACACCCGCTCGCTGCTCGACGCGGTGGCCGGTACTCCCGGCGCGATCGGTTACAGCGAACTGGGCGCCGCGGCGAGCCGCCCGGATGTGGCAACGGTCTGGATCGACGGCCAGAGCGCGACGCTGGAGGCCGCCGACCACGGCGCCTACCCGTTCTGGCAGACCGAGTACGCCTACACCTACGGCGAGCCGAAGGCCGACTCGCTCGCGGCGAGCTTCCTGCGCTACCTGACGAACCAGGTGGGGGCCGACATCGTCCGCTCCCACGGCGACCGGCCGTGCGCCGAGCTGGCGAACCCGGTGCTGTGCCGACCGCAGAGGTGATGGGGTGGCAGCGCGGCCCGGCGGGAGGTGGGCCGTGGTGGCGGTTTCCGCCACGACCCGTGTTGCGCGGGCCGGCGGGCGGTGGGCCGTGGCGTTGGTTTTGTCCGGGCGGCGTGGTGGGTTGTGCCGCCCGGAAGGGGCGGACTCGGGTGAGTGGGTGCCGCTGCGCGTGTCACCTGACCTGCCGGCCGCGGCGCGGGCTCCCGGGCCGAGGCTCCACACCGGGTGCCCGTGCCACACGGCACCGGCGCCGGGCAGGGCGGCCTCGATCAGGCCGATCAGCCGTTCGGCGATCTCGCGCTGGACGGTCCAGCCAGGCCAACTTCGGCATTCGGCAACGCGTCAGGATGCGGCCTTCCTCTACCGTCAACAACCCAATGCTCCCTACAGCTCGCTGTCCGGATCACCCACCGACCGTGGTGGTCTCGCGCCGGGTGCGTCGCGTGGTGATTCGCTGCCAGGCCGTGGTGACCTCCTCGGCCAGGCGGCACGGTGAGGTGTCCATCGGCAGCCGCACCAGGGCCTGCGCCGCGTAGCATTGTCCGTCCACATCGGACACCGTCAGGTCCTCGGGCGCGGGCAGCATCTCCTCCAGCACCAGGCCGTCGACGGCCGGATCCGCCAGCAGGCGGTCGAACACCCGCAGCGTGGCGACGCTGTCCAGGTCGACCGGCCGGGACCGGTGCCCGTGCCGGGCGAACACCCACCGCGGCGCGCCGGTCGCCAGCCGCAGGTTCGCCAGCGCCCGGAGCTGTGCGAACCGGTCCCCCCACGGGTCCGGCAGCAGGTCGCGGCCGGCGAACACGGTCGCCGGCGCGATCACCAGGTCCGGGTCCAGCAGCAGGCGCGGGGTGCGGGCGCGGCCGGGGAAGGCCGCGCGCGGATCGCCGAACGCGCGCGGCACCGTGAGCCGCCGGACCGGGGAGGCGGCGGTGAGCAGCGAGACCACCACGTCCCACGGCGGCGGTGGCCGTCGCGTCGCGTGGTGGACCGGCCACAGCACCCGGCCCGCGCGGTCCTCGGCGATCACCCCGCGCGCGTCGCGGCGCAGCGTGATCTCGCCCAGCGGCAGGTAGCGGCGCATCCCGGCGGGATCGTCCACATAGGTCGCCGGATCGGCGTCTCCGGTCCAGCTCCGCGTGTAGCGCGGGCGGCGCACCGCGTTGGCGTCCCGGCTCCCCTGCGGCGGCACGAGGATCTCGACGGGCTCGGCGCCGCACCGGGCCGCTGTCTCGGTCAGGAACGCGCGGTAGGCGCTCACCTGGGGCACCTCGCCGTGCAGGCCCTGCAACGCGGCGGCGAACCGCGCGTCCACCACGCCCGCCGGGGTGACGCCCTCCAGTACGGCCCGGCCCGCCGCCAGCGGGCGGAGCAGGCAGTCCACCGGCCACGGCGCGGGCCGCGCCGGTGGTGCGCCCAGGTAGTCCAGCACGGCGGGGCCGAGTTCGATCTCGCTTTCGTCGGCGTGCCGGGCCATCCACTCGCACAGCCGCTGGTAGATCGTGCGCGGCCGCGGTTCCGGCCACGCCGAGCCGGGCCGGAACGGCTCGGCGGAGTCCAGCGCCCGCGCGACGATCTCGGACACCGGCCGCGGCTCGGGCCCGACGAGTTCGAGCGCGGGGTGCGACCGTCGGTCGCCGAGCACCGCGGCGAGGCGTCCCGCGTGCGCGATCAGCTCGGGCAGCCGCGACGGCACCGGGACGCCGCCGTGCGCGCGGCGGTAGACGTCGGTGGCCCCGGGCCCGGGCTCGGCCGTGACCCGCCAGCGGTGCAGCTGTCCGGTGGGCGCGGACGACACCTGTACGAGCCCCAGCTGCGCCAGGTGCCGCAAGAACTCGCGCAGCACCGGCTTGCGCCGCGCGTCCGGGGAGAGCAGCGTGACCACCTCCCGGGTGCGCATCGCCCGCGAGCCCAGCACCCGGCACAACGCGTCCACCACCGGGGTCCGCCGGACCTCGCCCGGCCCGTCGCGGCCGGCGACGTGCCAGCACAGCCGGTCGCCTTCGGTCCACCGCAGCGGGGTCAGGCTCAGCCACGCCTCCGGCAGCACCG
This sequence comes from Amycolatopsis ruanii, assembly GCF_003385175.1. Classification (NCBI taxonomy): domain Bacteria; kingdom Bacillati; phylum Actinomycetota; class Actinomycetes; order Pseudonocardiales; family Pseudonocardiaceae; genus Amycolatopsis; species Amycolatopsis ruanii. The sequence continues at coordinate 46,330 of NZ_PQHY01000032.1, read as the reverse complement.
GGGCGGCGGTCAGCCTGCGGCGGTCCTGGTGGATGTTGGTGAGCCGGTGCACCGCGTGGTCGCCGACGGTCAGCGGTCCGGGGCCGGTCCCGGCGAGCGCGACGTGCGCCAGCCAGCCGCGCGAGGTGGTCTCGAACGCGGCCCGGAACAGCAGCCGCAGCAGGTGGTCGGCGCGTTTGCGCAGGGGTTTGCTCGTCCACGGCTCGCCCGCGGCGAGCCGGGCGCGGATGTCCTCGACGACGCCGGGGGCGGTGGCGGTGATCACCCGGGCCGCCGCGGGATCACCGGCGATGAGGTCCCACACCAGGCCGTGGTGCATCCGTTCGGTCTGCTCGACGGCGTCGCGCAGCGCGGCGGTTTCGGCGGCCAGCGCGGCGCCCCATTCGGCGATCCGGGCCAGCGGCCGGAAATCCAGGTCCCCGGGCCGGACGAACTCGCCGCGGTGCAGCCGCCGCCGGACGTCGAGCGCCTGCCGCCGCAGATCCCGCGGCAGGGCCGGGACCAGCTCCTCGCCGATGCGTCCGGCGACCTCCGCGGCGCACACGCGGTAGGCGGTCTCGGCGCGGATCAGGTGACGCATCCGTTCGGTCAGATCGGGCGTGCCGAGCGCGGCGGGCAGCGCCGCGGGCAGGCCCGCGATCCGGACCAGGGCGGGATCAGCCGGCACCGCCACCTCGCCTCCCGAAAGCAATTCCCGAAACGGTTTCCGGAATGCGGAAATCCGTATTCAGTCTGTGCCGGGAGGCGGGTGGCGGAAAGTGCGGGACCGGCTTTTCCCCGGGTCGAACGACCCCTGAACGTGGTGGTACGCCGGGAATCAGCGATTCCGCCAGACCGGCTTCCGTTTCTGCGCGAAGGCCGCCGGTCCCTCGAACGCGTCCTGGCTGACGAGGAGTTCGTCGAGCGCGGGTGAGGGATACCGGACGGCTTCGACGGTGTCCGCGATCGCGTCCGCCTCCGCCATGATCCGCAGCGAAGTCCGCACCGCGGTCGGCGAACCCTCGAGGATCGCGGCGGCCAGCTCCCGCGCGACCGTCAGCGCCTGCCCGGCCGGGGCGACCCGGCTGACCAGGCCGTAGGACTCGGCCTCCGCGGCGGACAGGCGCCGTCCGGTGAGGATCACGTCGTTGGCGACCTTCGGCGGCACCGCGCGCGGCAGCCGCACCAGGCCACCCGCGGCGGCGACCAGGCCGACCCGGACCTCGGGCAGGCCGAACTGCGCGCTCTCGTCGGCGACCACGAGGTGGCAGGCGAGGGCGATCTCGCAGCCGCCGCCGAGCGCGAACCCGTTGACCGCCGCGATCACCGGCTTGGGCAGGGACTCGCGGCTGGTCAGCCCGCCGAACCCGGTCTTGGGCACCCACATCGGCTTGCCGCTGGCCGAGTACACCAGGTCGTTGCCCGCGGAGAACGCCTTGTCACCGGCGCCGGTGATGATCGCGACCCACAGGTCCGGGTCGGCGAAGTAGGCGTCGAACACCTCCGCCAGCTCGGCGTTGGCCGGCGGGTGCAGGCTGTTGCGCGAGTCCGGGCGGTTGATGGTGACCTCCAGCAGGTGCCCGTCGCGGCGGACCAGCACGTGCTCGTAGTCGTCGCGGAAACCGGGTGCGCGCGGCGGGAACAGCTCGTCCATCCGCTCGGCCGTCAGCGTCACGCGGTTGCCGAACCCGAACGAGCGCACGTGGATCTTGCCGCCGATCGGTTCGCCCTCCAGCAGGCGGCCGATCGTCTCCTCGTCCTTGGTGGAGGCGAGGAAGCGTCGGCCGTCGTCGAGCCGCCCGACCACCACGGCGGTGCCCGTGGCGTGCTGGACGGTGTAGGTCTCCAGCGTCGCCCAGCCGTCCGGGTGCACCGTGGTCGGCACGGCCGGGCGGGCGTCCAGCTCGGCCTGCGGTTCCGCGCTGCGGCTCGGTCGCCACGGCGCGGGCGTGGTCGAGTAGACCCCGGCGGAGTACTTGGACAGCATGCCGCCGTTGGCGCCGACCAGGCCGAACGCGCCCGGCCGCGCGCGCAGGCGCACGACGGTCTCGGCGATCGCGTGGGTCGAGTAGTTGTTGCCCGGGCCGCCGAAGAACGGCAGGCCGCCGGTGACGGTGAGGCCGCGCGGGTCGTCCGGGGCGAGGCCGAGCCCGTCGCACACGGCGAACACGGCGATCGGGAAGCAGCTGTAGAGGTCGAGCGTGGCCAGGTCACCGACGCCGATGCCGGCGACCTCCAGCGCGTGCCGCACCGCCAGCACCGCGGCGGGGGAGCCGCTGAGGTCCTCGCGCTCCAGCAGCGGCTGTTCCTCCAGATCGGCGTGGCCGTGCAGGAAGACCCACTTCTCCTCGGGCACCCCGAGCCGGCGCGCGGCGCCCACGGACATCATCAGCACCGCGGCGCCCTGGTTGACCTGCTCGCGGGCGACCAGGAAGCGGGTGTAGGGGTCGGCGATCGGGCGGTTGCGTTCGGACGGCGTCGCCAGCTCGCGCGCGTCGCGCTCGACGCGCTCGGCGGGGTGTGGGTTCGCGGCGGCGACCTTGGTGAACGGCGCGAACAGCTCGCCCATCGCCAGCGCGTACGCCTCGCGGGACAGGCCGAGCCGCGCGCGGCGGGCGTTGTCGAACAGCGCGTACTGGCTGGTCGGCTCGATCAGGCCGTGCGCCAGCATCTGCCGGTTGGCCAGGCCCTTCAGCCCGAACCCGCGGTCCTCCAGGTCGCCGTCGACGTGCTCGGTGAAGTCCGGCCTGTCGTCGGCCTGCTGGAGGTGCCGGACCGTGGAGATGGCCTCCGCGCCCGTGATGAGCGCGACCTCGGCCCCGCCCGCGGCGATCGTCCCGGCCAGCTCGGTGACCAGGTGCTGGGGCGACTGGCCGCCGGTGACCTCCAGGACGGCGCGGGCGGGCGCGGCGCCGATCCGGTTCGCGACCGAGCGCGGGAAGTTGTCCGACCGGCCCAGCGGGGAGTGGGAGATCGGCGTGGAGATCTCGAACTGCCGGATGCCGGCGACGGTGTCGACGGCCTTCGCGACCGCACCCGGGTCGGCGCCGGTGTCGGCGAGGGCGTCCCGGGCCGCCGCGGCCGCGAGTTCGACCGCGGACAGCCCGCGGTAGCCGGGATCGTCGATGCGCTCGGACGCCTGGCCGACGCCGACGAGGACCGGCGTCCGGTGATCGAGAGAGGTCATACCGCACGGTAACCCGGCGGTGGCCTCCCGATCATCAAGTTCCGGCGATGTTGACCATCCACGAGATGCCGAACCGGTCCACGCAGGCGCCGAACTCGTCGCCCCACATCTGCTTCTCCAGCGGGACGGTGACGGTGCCGCCGTCGGAGAGTTTGTCCCAGTAGCCGCGCAGCTCGGCGGCGTCGTCACCGCTGAGGCTGATCGCCACGTTGGTGCCGGGCTGGTGCTCCGTGCCGGGTGGGGTGTCGGAGGCCATCAGCGTGAAGCCGCGCTCGGTCTCGAGGTGGGCGTGCATGACCTTGTCCGCGTCGGCGCCCTCCATGCCGCCCAGCTCGCCGAAGGTGCTCAGGTTCAGCTCGCCGCCGAAGACCTGCCGGTAGAACTCCATCGCCTCCCGGGCGTCGCCGGCGAAACTGATGTACGGATTGAGCAGCGAAGCCATGTCCGGGTCTCCCTCCATCGCGAGGCGGACCATCCTCGCAGACCTGCGCTGCCTGCGACAACACCCTGCGGGGTAGGAAGAATTTCGCCAGAATCGGGCTGTGGCCGGGTCGGTGTGGTACGTGGGTTACGGGTCGAACCTGCACGCCGGGCGGTTGCGGTACTACCTGGAGGGCGGCACCCCGCCCGGCGGGCGGCGGTCGTGTCCCGGGTGCCGCGACCCGCGTCCGCCGGAACGGGTGGTGGCGCATTCGATGCCCGGCGGGGTGTACTTCGCGACGGAATCCGCGACCTGGGGCGGCGGGCGCGCGTTCTACGACCCGGCGCTGCCGGGGATGGCGGCCGGGCGGGCGTATCTGCTGACGCTGGGGCAGTTTTCCGACCTGGCGGCGCAGGAGATGTACCGGGCGCCCGAGGGTGACCTGGACCTGTCGACGGTGCTGTCCACCGGGCGCGACGTGCTGGGGCCGGGACGGTACGAGACGTTGCTGTACGTGGGCGATCTGGAGGGGTTCCCGGCGCTGACGTTCACGGCCCCGTGGGCGGCCGGCGAGGTGCCGTGGAACCCGCCGTCCGCGGTGTACCTGCGGATGCTGGGGGAGGGGTTGCGGGAGGCGCACGGCTGGCCGGTGCCCCGCGTGGCCGAGTACCTGTGCGGCCTGCGCGGGGCAGCGGGCCATTGGCCGGTGGACGAGGTGGTGGAGTTGCTGAGTGAGCCGGAGCCGGCCACGGGACAACCGCGACATCATGAAAGCGGCTGGCTGCGCGCCTGAGTTTCAGCGCTACGTCCGGTGCTGCGAGCGGTTTCAGTCGCTCTCGCTGAAGCGGAGCGGAACAACAGATGGCTCAGTAGCTCAGCTCCGCCAGGCGCTCGGGGTCACTGATGATGTCGATCGCCGCGATGAGGTTGTTCACCACCGTGAACGCGAAGAGCGTCCAGGGCCGGCCGTCGCGCAGGATGAGGCGGCCCGCGACGCCGTTGACCAGCACCGGGATCGCCTGCCCGCCCTCGCCGGACTGCCGGAAGGTGAGCGCCTGACCGGCCACCGCCTCGGCGCCGTGCACCAGGCGGGACGCCCCGGCCGGCAGCGAGGCCGCCTCGGCCCGCAGTACCACGTCCGGGTCCAGCACGCTGACCAGCGCGGCGAAGTTCCCGTCCCGCGCCGCGGCGAAGAACGCGTCCACCACCTCGCGCTGCCGGGTCACGTCCCCGTCCGGCACGGTCGGGCTGCCCTGGATCCGCCGCCGGGCGCGGCTGGCCAGCTGACGGGCCGCCGCGGGCGTCCGGTCCACGATCGGGGCGATCTCGTCGAACGGCAGCGCGAACATGTCGTGCAGCACGAACGCCAGCCGCTCCGCCGGGTCGAGCGTGTCCAGCACGACGAGCAGCGCCAGCCCGACCGAATCGGCGATCAGCGCCTGGTGCTCGGGGTGCGCGCCGTCCTCCGGGGCGATGATCGGGTCCGGCAGGCGCTCCGGGTACTCCTCGCGGCGCGAATTCCGCGAGCGCAGCATGTCCAGGCACACCCGGCCCACCACGGTCGTCAGCCAGCCGCCCAGGTTGCGCACCTCACCGGCGTCGCTGCGGCTCAGCTTCAGCCACGCTTCCTGCACCGCGTCCTCGGCCTCGGTCAGCGAGCCCAGCATCCGGTACGCCACCGCCCGCAGGTGCGCCCGGTGCGCCTCGAACCGTTCGGCCAGCCACTCGTTCTCGGTCATACTCCCCTGACGGATCCTGTCACGCCGATGTGACCGGCTCGGACACCCGGATCACGATCAGGCACGAATCGTCCTCGGTGTCGGAGGACGCCTCGGCCAGGAGCTGGTCGCTGATCCGCTCCACGTCCGTCCCGGCGTGGCACGCGGCGGCGGCCAGCCGGTCCAGGCTGTCGTCCAGCAGCACCCCGCGCCGCTCGATCAGCCCGTCGGTGAACAGGACCAGCGTGTCCGCGGGCTGCAACCGCAGCACGCGCTCCTCGAACCGGGCCCCCGGCCGCGCGCCCAGCAGGATCCCGCGCGGCAGCGGCAGCTGCTCGGCCACCCCGTCGCGCACCAGCATCGGCGGCAGGTGCCCGGCGCGCGCCCACGTCAGCGTCCGGCTTTCCGGGTCGTACAGCCCGCACAACGCGGTCCCGGTGACGCCGCGGTTCACCGTGAACGTCGTCGTGTTCAGCCAGCCCAGCAGCTGCCCCGGGCCGGCCCCGGTCACGGCCAGCCCGCGCAGCGCGTTGCGCAACGCGATCATCCCGGTCGCCGCGCCCAGCCCGTGCCCGGCCACGTCGCCGATGACGAGCAGGATCCGCCCGTCCGGCAGCACCGTCGCGTCGTACCAGTCGCCGCCGACCTTGTGCTCCTGCGCCGCCGGCCGGTACCGGACCGCGACCTCGAGGCCGTCCATCTCCACCGGCCGCGCCGCCGACGGCAGGATCACCTGCTGCAGCTCCCGCGCGATCCGGTTCTGCTGCTGGGCCTCGTGCTCGGTGTCGGCCAGCCGGTCCCGCGTCGCGCTCAGCGCCACCTGGCTCTGGTACTGCGCCGACAGGTCCTGGTAGATCCCGCGCACCGCGACCAGCTCACCGCCCTCCGACAGCACCGGCTCGCCGTGCGCGCGGATCTGCCGGTGTGTGCCGTCCGGCCGGATCAGCCGGAACACGGTCGCGGCCTCCTGCCGCGCCAGCAGCGTGGTCTGGAACGCCTCCAGGATCGGCAGGTCCTCGGGGTGGACGTAGGTGCACAGCCCGTCCCACGTGACCGGCCCCGCCGACGCGGGCAGCCCGAACAGCTCGAAGGTCTGCTCGGTCCACGTCATCTCGCCGGTGAGCACGCTGTGCTCCCAGCTGCCCAGCCGCGCGATGTGCTGCAGGTTGTGCAGCAGCTGCGCCAGCCGGTGGTCGTCGTGCCCGAGGGTCAGCGCGATCCGCACCCCGTCCAGGAAGCGGGTGATCCGCACGTCCACCATCGCCGGGGTGGCGGCGCCGCCGGTGCGCGCGACCAGCGGGACCGGCCCGAGCTGCGCGGACGCCCCGGTGGTCAGCACCTCCACCGCGCGGTCGGCCAGCCCGTAGGCGCACAGCAGCGGGTACGTCCGGGTGAGCCCGCGCCCGACCAGGTCCGCCGGCCGCCGCCCGTGCGGGTCCGCGAAGTCCTCGCCCACCTGGGCGATCTCGAAGTCGGTCACCTGGCCGGACTCGTCCGTCCGCGGCCGGGCGAACAGGCCGGAGTCCAGCAGGCCCACCGTCGACGGCAGCGCCCCGGCCGGCTGCGTGCTGAGCATGATTTCCCGCCCGCACAACGCGGCCAGCGCGGCCAGGCGCCGTTTCTGCTCCGGCGGGAACTCCCGCAGCGGCGCGGTCCAGACGAACTCCACGACACCGGCGATGCTGCGCGAGGTGGTCACCGGGACCACCGCCCGCGCCCCGCGATGACCGTCCGCCAGCAGCGGCACCGCGGGAGCGAGTTCCACTTCCGGGATCCAGTGCGGCCGCCGTTCCCGCGCCGCCCGTTGCGGCAGGCAGTCCATCAGCACCGGGAGGTGCCGCCAGCGGCTGGCCTCCAGCAGGTTCAGCCCGGTGTGCGCGACGAGCCCCAGCGCGCCGTCCGGCTGCACCTGCCACAACGCGACGGCGACGGCGCCGGCGGTGCGCCGGACCTCCTCCAGCAGGGCGGAACTCTCCGCCTCCCCGCCGGGCAGCCGCGCGAAGTCGGGCGCGGCGCCGGCCACGGCGACCGGGGACCGCGGCGGCCGCACCGCGCCCGCGACCAGGTCCGCGGCCAGCTCCGCCACGGAAGTCCCGGTCCGCGCGGCGAGGTCGGCGAGGTGCGTGGCGGCCTCACCGGGGGAGTAGCCGAGCCGTTCGACGAGGATGCCTTCGGCGAGCGGGACGAGCAGCCCGCCGTCCCGTTCCGCCCGCAGCCGCTCGATCTCCTGCTGCTGGCAGTCCACGACGGCGGCCAGCCTCGCGACCCGCGGGTCGAGGCCGGCGGTCTGCGGCGGGTACTGGGCCGTCACCTCGAGCCCCTCGGTCGGTGGGCGGACGGAACGAGTCTAGAGAAGTGGCGCTGGGATACGACCCGCGCTACCAGTAGATTCCTCTTCTGCAGCGATTGTTCGCAAGGGCGATCGGTAAGGCCTCACGAAATCGGAGTGCGCTGATGGCGGAGAGCCGGGCTGCCCAGGCCAAGCGGGACGCGGGCCGAAGCAGCGAGCGTGAGCTGGCCGATCCCCGGTTGCAGCAACTGCTGGCGGGGCTCACCGCGGTGCGGGACGGGGATTTCGGCACCCGGCTGCCGCAGGTCGGCGACGAGCTGATGGACGAGATCGCCGCGGTCTTCAACGGCATGGTCGACCAGTTGTCCGTGTTCACCTCGGAGGTGACCCGGGTGGCGACCGAGGTGGGCACCGAGGGCAAGCTCGGGGGCCAGGCGCGGGTTCCGGGGGTGTCCGGGACCTGGGCGGATCTCACCGATTCGGTGAACGCGATGGCGGGCAACCTGACCGCTCAGGTGCGGGACATCGCGCAGGTGGCGACCGCGGTCGCGAAGGGCGACCTGTCGCAGAAGATCACGGTGGACGTCAAGGGCGAGATCCTGGAGCTGAAGGAAACCATCAACACGATGGTGGACCAGCTGTCCTCGTTCGCCGACGAGGTGACGCGCGTGGCGCGCGAGGTGGGCACCGAAGGGATCCTCGGCGGTCAGGCGGAGGTGCCCGGGGTGTCCGGCACCTGGAAGAACCTCACCACTTCGGTGAACTTCATGGCCGGGAACCTCACCGATCAGGTGCGCAACATCGCTCAGGTGACCACGGCCGTGGCTCGCGGTGACCTGTCGCAGAAGATCATGGTCGACGCGCGTGGCGAGATCCTGGAGCTGAAGAACACCATCAACACGATGGTGGATCAGCTCTCGTCGTTCGCCGACGAGGTGACGCGCGTGGCGCGCGAGGTGGGCACCGACGGCCGGCTTGGCGGTCAGGCGCAGGTGCCCGGTGTCGGCGGAACGTGGCGGGCGCTCACCGATTCGGTGAACTTCATGGCGGGCAACCTCACCGATCAGGTGCGCTCGATCGCGTCCGTGGCCACCGCGGTCGCCGACGGTGACCTGTCGCAGAAGATCACCGTCGACGCGCGTGGCGAGATCCTGGAACTGAAGAACACCATCAACACGATGGTCGACCAGCTGTCCGCGTTCGCCGACGAGGTCACCCGCGTGGCGCGCGAGGTCGGCACCGAGGGCCGTCTCGGCGGTCAGGCGGACGTCAAGGGCGTGTCCGGGACCTGGAAGGCGCTCACCGAATCGGTGAACGTCATGGCCGCCAACCTGACCGACCAGGTGCGCTCGATCGCCGACGTCACCACGTCGGTCGCGAAGGGCGACCTGACGCAGAAGATCCGCGTCGACGCGCGCGGCGAGATCCTGGAGCTGAAGGAGACCATCAACACGATGGTCGACCAGCTGTCGGCGTTCGCGGACGAGGTCACGCGCGTGGCCCGCGAGGTGGGCACGCACGGCAACCTGGGCGGCCAGGCCAACGTCCGCGGCGTGTCCGGCACCTGGAAGGACCTGACCGACAACGTCAACGGCATGGCGTCGAACCTGACCAGCCAGGTGCGCTCGATCGCGCAGGTGGCCAGCTCGGTGGCGCAGGGCGACCTGTCGAAGAAGATCACCGTGGAGGCCAAGGGCGAGGTCGCCGCGCTGGCCGACACGATCAACACGATGGTCGACACGCTGGGCGCGTTCGCCGACGAGGTCACGCGCGTGGCCCGCGAGGTGGGCACGGAGGGCATCCTCGGCGGCCAGGCCCGCGTGCCCAACGTCGCCGGCACGTGGAAGGACCTCACCGACAACGTCAACTCGATGGCGAACAACCTGACCAACCAGGTGCGCAACATCGCCCAGGTGACCACGGCCGTCGCGGACGGCGACCTGACCAAGAAGATCGACGTGGACGCGCGCGGCGAGATCCTGGAGCTGAAGACGACGATCAACACGATGGTCGACACCCTCGGCTCGTTCGCCGCGGAAGTCACCCGTGTGGCCCGTGAGGTGGGCAGCGAGGGACGGCTGGGCGGCCAGGCCGAGGTCGAGGGCGTGTCCGGCACCTGGAAGCGGCTCACCGAGAACGTCAACGAGCTGGCCGGGAACCTCACCCGGCAGGTGCGCGCGATCGCCGAGGTGGCCAGCGCCGTCGCCACCGGCGACCTGACCCGGTCGATCTCGGTCGAGGCGCAGGGCGAGGTCGCCGAGCTCAAGGACAACATCAACTCGATGGTGCGGTCGCTGCGCGAGACCACGCACGCCAACCAGGAACAGGACTGGCTCAAGACCAACCTGGCCCGCATCGCCGGCCTGATGCAGGGCCACCGCGACCTGGCCACGGTCGCCGAGCTGGTGCTGGACGAGCTGGTGCCGCTGGTCGGCGCGCAGCAGGGCACGTTCTTCCTGGCCAGCGGGCAGAACGGCAGCACCAGGCTGCGGCTGATCGCCAGCTACGGCGCGCACTCCACCGAGGAGCTGCGGCACGAGGTCGAGCTGGGGCAGACGCTGATCGGGCAGGCGGCGCGCACCCGGCGGCCGATCGTCGTCGACCAGACCCCGCCGGGGTACGTGCGGATCTCCTCCAGCCTGGGCGAGGCGCCGCCGGTCAACCTGGTCGTGCTGCCGATCCTGTTCGAGGACCGCACCCTCGGGGTGATCGAGCTGGCCTCGTTCGAGCGATTCACGCAGGCGCAGCGTGACCTGCTGGACCAGCTGGGTGAGACGATCGGTGTCAACGTCAACACGATCGTGGCGAGTTCGCGCACCGACTCGCTGCTGGAGGAATCCCAGCGGCTGGCTGCCGAACTGCGGGTGCAGCAGGAGGAACTGCAGCGCTCGAACGCCGAGCTGGCCGAGAAGGCGGCGCTGCTGGCCCGCCAGAACCGCGACATCGAGGTGAAGAACACCGAGATCGAGCAGGCCCGGCGGGAGATCGAGGAGCGCGCCGAACAGCTCGCGCTCGCCTCGAAGTACAAGTCCGAGTTCCTCGCCAACATGTCCCACGAGCTGCGCACGCCGCTGAACAGCCTGCTGATCCTGGCGAAGCTGCTCGCGCAGAACCCCAGCCGCAACCTCACCGCGAAGCAGGTGGAGTACGCCGAGGTGATCCACTCGGCCGGGTCCGACCTGCTGCAGATGATCAACGACATCCTCGACCTGTCCAAAGTGGAGGCCGGGCGGATGGACATCCACCCGGAGCCGTTCGCGCTGAACCAGCTGCTGGACTACGTCGAGGCGACCTTCCAGCCGCTGACCGCGGAGAAGGGGCTGACGTTCGCCGTCACCGCCGATCCGGACGTGCCGCGCGAGCTGGTGACCGACCAGCAGCGGCTGCGGCAGGTGCTGCGGAACCTGCTGTCCAACGCGGTCAAGTTCACCGACCACGGGCGGGTCGAGCTGCGGGTGCGGATGGCCCGCGAGGAGGAGCTGCCGCCCGGTAGGAGGGGCCCGGTGGTCGCGTTCGCGGTCACCGACACCGGGATCGGCATCGCGAAGGAGAACCTGAGCGCGATCTTCGCCGCGTTCCAGCAGGCCGACGGCACCACCAGCCGCCGCTACGGCGGCACCGGGCTCGGGCTGTCGATCAGCAACGAGGTCGTCTACCGGCTCGGCGGCGAGATCCGCGCGGAGAGCGAACTCGGCGAGGGCAGCACGTTCACGCTGTTCCTGCCGCTGGGCAGGCTCCCGGCCGACCGCGTGCCCCCGGCCGCGGCCACCGAGACCGTGCTGGCCGAGCCGGAGCCCGAGACCTCCCGCGAGACGCACGGCAAGCGGCAGGTGCTGGTCGTCGAGTCGGCGGGCACCGGTCTGCTGTCGCTGCTGGCGAGCAGCGCCGCCGCCGACCTCGCCGACACCCACGGCACGGTCACGGTCGCCACCGTGAGCACGGCCGAGCAGGCGACGAACGTGCTGCTCAGCCGCCCGCACCACTGCGTCGTGCTGGACATCAGCCTGCCCGAGGGCGGGGCGTTCGCCGTGCTGGACGCGCTGGCCGACCACCCGGACCTGCGTTCGGTGCCGGTGCTCGCGCACCCGTCCCGCAAGCTGACCCCGGACCAGGAGGCCCTGGTGCAGACCCGCGCGGCGATGCAGCCGCTGGAGCTGCTGCCCTCGCTCGACGAGCTGCGGGAACGGATCGCGCTGCACCTGTCCGCCGACGGGCCCGACGACGTCATCCCGCTGACCCAGCCGCGCTCGCCGTTGCCGTCGCTGTCCCGGTCCGGGAGCGACCGGTCCGTGCACGAGCCGTTGCGCGGGCACAAGGTGCTGATCGTGGAGGACGACCCGCGCAACGTGTTCGCGCTGCGGGGTGCGCTGGAGAGCTACGGGCTGGACGTGCGGCACGCGGTGAACGGGCGCAAGGGCATCGACGCGCTGCTCGCCGAGGACGACATCGAGCTGGTCCTGATGGACGTGATGATGCCGGAGATGGACGGGTACGCGGCCACCGCGGCGATCCGGGAGATCCCGCGGTTCGCCGACATGCCGATCATCGCCGTCACCGCGAAGGCCATGCAGGGCGACCGGGAGAAGGCGCTCGCGTCCGGGGCCAGCGACTACCTGACGAAACCGGTCGACGCGCACGAACTGCTCGAATGCCTGCAGCGGTGGCTGCCGGAGGTGCGTGCCTGACCCGCGGCGGCGTGTCCGGCGAAGGAGGAGTTTCGCCCCGGCGCGCGGCAGTGGAGGATGGGTGCGTGCAGGCACCCGATCCACTGAACCCGGGCGACCCGGCCGGCCACCCCGTCGACGGGGTGGCGGTGGCCGTCGAACGCCGTGGCGAGGCCGTCGTGGTCCAGGTCAGCGGCGAACTCGACCTCCTGACCACACCCCGGCTGGACGACGCGGCGAGCCGGGCCCTGCGTGAGCACCCGGCGCTGCTGGTGCTCGACCTGACCGGCGTGACGTTCCTGGGTTCGGCGGGCATGGCCTCGCTGGTCGCCGTGCGGCAGGCCGCGGGGGACGACCTGCCGATCCGGCTCGCGGCCGCGGACCCGGTGGTGGTGCGCGCGATGGAGGTCGTGGGCCTGGTCGAGGAGTTCCCGCTCTACCCGACGTGCGACGAGGCGCTGGCCGGCTGACGGGCGGGGCAGGCGGGAAAGCCCTTTCACGGTAGCGGCGCGGCCGCCCCCAGCCCCTGCTCGGCGGCCGCCGCGCGGACCGCGTCGATCACCAGCTGCAGCGAGGGCCGCGCGGAAGCCGTGCGGTGCGCGATGGACACCGTGCGCATCGGTGGCTCCGTCAGCGCCACGATGTCCAGCCCGGGCGGCCGCAGCGACAGGCCCAGGTCCGACACCAGCGTCACCCCCAGCCCGGCCGCCACCATCGCCAGCGCGGTCGCCTGCTCGCCGACCTCGTGGTTGATCTTCGGCTCGAACCCGTACCGCTGGCACGCCAGCCGCACCGCGCGGCCGAAGTGCGAGCGCGGCCCGGCCAGGATCCACGGGTGCTCGGCCAGCTCCGTCAGGCTCACCGTGTTCGCCGGCACCGCTCCGCGCGGGACCGCCGCGTGCAGCCGCTCCACCGCGATCACCACCCGCGTCAGCGCCGGGTCCCAGGGCATCGGGTAGTCGGAGTAGTCGATGACGAACGAGAAGTCCAGCGCGCCGTCCCGCACCGCCCCCGCCGTCTCCTCCGGCGCCAGCTCCTTGGTGCGCACCTCGATCCCCGGGTGCTCCTTCGCCAGTGCGGACAACGCGAACGGCAGCAACCCGGACGCCACCGACGCCCACACCCCCGCCGTCAACCGCGCGGTGACGCCCTCCTGGGCCTCCTCCAGCGCCATCGTCGCCCGTTCGACGGACTTGAGGATCTCCTCGGCGTGCTCGGCCAGCACCACGCCCAGCTCGGTCAGCTGGACGCGCCTGCCGAGCCGCTCGAACAGCTTGGCCCCGACGTCCCGTTCCAGCTGCGCGAGCTGCTGCGAGACGGCCGAAGCCGTGTAGTGCAGGGCCGCCGCGGCCGCCGTGACGGTGCCGCGGCGGTGCAGCTCCCGAAGCATCCGCAACCGGTGCAGCGAAAGCTCCATGGGCTCAGGGTAGGTAAGGATCACCTGCTGTGCAGGGAACGTGAACGGAACCGTGCATGATCCCTAACTGGACGTGTGCGGGACCACTGCCGCACCCTGGTGTCAGCGGGAATGGATCTCCCGATTCCACTCGGACCGGCGACCGAAGCCACCACGCGGTGGCGGAGGTGCGCTGTGCTGCGCCCGGAATCGGCGACAGGCTTGGAGGGGACAGTTGACCACGATGCAGGACCCGCGGGGGCTCGCCGGTGAGCGGACCCTCCCGCGCACGCAGGAGCCGATGCTGCGGCTGACCTGGACCGACCCGGTCACCGGCACCCACGGCTACCTCGTGGTGCACACGCTGGTCTCCGGCCTGGCCACGGGCGGCACCCGGATGCGCGCCGGCTGCACGCTGTCCGAGGTCGAGGACCTGGCCCGCGGCATGGCCGCCAAGACCGCGACCTTCGACCTGCCGGTGGGCGGGGCGAAGGGCGGGATCGACTTCGACCCGAAGGACCCGGGGGCCGTCGGGGTGCTGGAGCGGTTCTGCCAGGCGATGCGCCCGTGGCTGGACGCGCACTGGGTGACCGCCGAGGACCTCGGGGTGCCGCAGCACCTCATCGACGAGGTCTTCGAGCGGCTCGGCCTGGAGCAGTCCTACCACGCGGCCATCCGCCGCTCACTCGATCCGGCGCGCACCCTGCGCCGCGTGCACGCCGGGCTGAACGCCCCGGTGCCGGGAGGTTTGCTGCTCGGTGACGTGGTCGGCGGTTACGGCGTCGCGCAGGCGTGCCTGGGCGCGGCGAGCGCGTGGGGCTGGGAGCCGGCCGCGACCACCGTGGCGATCCAGGGCATCGGCACCATGGGCGGCGGCGCGGCCTGGTACCTGCACGAGGCGGGCATGCGGGTGGTCGCGGTCGCCGACGCGGCCGGGACGCTGTACGACCCGGCCGGGCTGGACGTCCCGGCGCTGCTGGAGCTGCGGGACGGGTTCGGCGAGGTGGACCGGTCGCGGCTGCCCGCGCGGATCCGGCAGTTGCCGCGGGACGCGGTGGTCGGGGTCGAGGCGGACATCTTCGTCCCGGCGGCGATCTCCTACGCGCTGACGCCGGACAACGTTCCGGACGTCGCGGCGAAGGTCGTGGTGGAGGCGGCCAACGCGGCGACCACCGCCGAGGCCGAGGCCATGCTCGCCGCACGCGGGATCCCGGTGATCCCGGACTTCGTGGCGAACGCGGGTGCCGCCGCGTGGGCGTGGTGGCTGCTGCTGGGCCAGGTGGGCGCCGACCCGGTCGACTCGTTCCACCGGCTGCGGACCGAGATGCGCTCCAAGGTGGCGCTGCTGCTGGCCGCCTGGCTGGCCGACGGTGTCCCGCCGCGGACGACGGCGGAGGAGCTGGCCGCGGCGAACCGCGCGGCACGCCTGGCTGCCGGGGACGCCGGGGTGGTCATTCCCTGACGTGCCAACGCTGAAGGGCCCTTCGCTGCTTCGCGAAGGGCCCTTCACGCGTGTGCACACAGTTCCGGCCTGGTTCGCCGACGGGGAGGTGAACCAGGACCGGTTTCCACTCGGCGGTTGCGGCCTTCGGAGCCGCCGTCGCGGGACCGTAGGGCCTCGACCTCGTAGTGCCCGGGCACCTCGGGGTCTGTCCCCACAGTGCCCGATTCGCCCGCCCCGGATCCAGGGCCGAAGGTCCCTTTCGCCGGACGCGTGGGACGCTCCCGGCATGGACGATCCGCTCCGCACGCTCGTCGCCATCCGCGCCACCCGCGTGTTCGCCGAGCGTCCCGTGCCGCGGCGCCTCGTGGCGGACCTGGTCGACGCCGCGCGCTGGACCGGATCCGCCCGCAACCGCCAGCCCTGGCGGTTCGTCTCGGTCACCGACCCGGACCTGCGCCGCGCGCTGGCCCGACTCGGGCAGTACGCGCTGCCGCTGGCGACCGCCCCGGTCGCGCTGGTCCTGCTGTCCGACTCCGAAGCCGGCCACGACACCGAGTTCGACCTCGGCCGGGTGTGCCAGACGCTCGTCGTCGCGGCGCACTTCGCCGGTCTCGGCAGTTGCCCGGTCTCGCTGTACCCCGAGATCAACGCCGTCGAAGCCGCCGCGCTCACCGGGCACGGGCACCCGTGGCGCGCGCACCACGCGCTCGCCCTGGGCTGGCCGGGTCAGCGCCCGCGTGGCCGCTCCGCCATCCCGACCGGCCGCAAGGACCTGTCCGACCTGTTCACCGAGCGGTAGTCCGCGGCCACCTCCCGCGCCGCCCGCGCCAGCGCCGCGACCGCGGGGGAGCTGGTGCCCTGCGGCCAGGCGAGGAGCAACCGCGCGGGGGCGGCGTCCACGACCGGGACGGTGACCAGGTTGTGGTCCAGCGTGTCCAGCACCGACCGCGGCAGCAGCGCGATGGCCCGGCCGCGGGAGGTCACGCGCAGCAGCTTCGCCAGATCCGTGACCTCGACGCCACCGAAGTCCGGGTAGCCGGCCCAGCGTCCGACGGGCTCCCCGCGCAGGTCGGACAGCTGCAGGATCGCCCGCTGCGCCAGGCGGTGGTCCGGCGGCAGCAGGGCCGCCCGCGGCTCGGCGCGCAGTTCCGCCGTCTCCAGGCCGGCCGCGTCGTCGAAGGGCGTGTGCAGCAGCGCGAGGTCGGCGCGGCCGTCGCGCAGCAGCGACACGCGGTCCTCGTGCGCGGTGACGAGTTCGACCGGCACCGCGGCCGGATCGCTCTCGTAGCGGCGCAGGATCCGGGGCAGCAGGCCGGCGTCACCATCGGGTTTGGCGGCCAGGGCGAGGTAGGGCACGCCGCGGCCGGCGCGCTGGGTGCGGTGGGCCGCCGCGGCGACCGCGGCAAGCGCTTTCCGGGCCTCGTCGAGCAGCACCTCGCCGGCCGGGGTGAGTTCCACGCGCCTGCTCGTGCGCTCGAACAGGGTCACCTCCAGCCGCCGTTCCAGCGACCGCACGGCTTTCGACAGAGCCGGCTGGGCCAGTCCCAGCCCTTCCGCCGCGCGGCCGAAGTGCAGCGCCTCCGCGACGGCGACGAAGTAGGCGAGTTCTCGCGTCTCGACCCGATCCATTCCGGGAGGTTATCGGATGTCCGTTTTCCTCAGACGTCTGAGGAGTTGGTAGCGTGCGGGCCATGACGCCCGTGTTGCAGGTGAGCGATGTCGATCTCGTCCGCGACGGCCGGTACCTGCTCCGGTCGATCTCGCTGACGGTCCGCGAGGGCGAGCACTGGGCGCTGCTCGGCGCGAACGGGGCAGGCAAGAGCACGCTGCTCGGGCTGCTCGGGGCGGTCACGCACCCGACGCGCGGAACGGTCGACGTGCTCGGGCACCGGCTGGGGCGGGTGGACATGCGCAGGCTGCGGTCGTTCCTCGGGCACATCAACCCGCGGCACCCGCTGACCTCGCCGTTGACGGTGTTCGAGGTGGTGCTGACCGGGCTGACGAACACGACCGAGCTGGTGCCGCGCTGGCAGCCGACGGGGGTGGAGCGGGAGCGCGCCGAGCGCCTGATCCGGATGCTCGGGCTGAGCGGTCAGCGCGACGCCCGCTGGCCGACGCTGTCCCAGGGCGAGCGCGGCCGGGCGCTGATCGCCCGCGCGCTGATGCCCGCACCGCGGCTGCTGCTGCTCGACGAGCCGGCGACGGGCCTGGACGTGGCGGCGCGCGAGCAGCTGCTGTCCAGTGTGGACGCGCTGCGGCGGGAGCACCCCGCGCTGGCGACCGTGCTGGTCACCCACCACCTGGAGGAGCTGCCCGTGAGCACCACGCACGCGCTCCTGCTGCGGGAGGGCCAGTGCCTGGCGTCCGGCCCGGCGGACGAGGTGGTGACCACGGACCACATCAGCAAGTGCTTCGACCACCCGGTGCGCATCACCCGGACCGAGGGAAGGTGGACCGCCCGCGCCGAGCCGCTGGCGTAGCGGCGCGGGCGACGGGAGCGTGGGACTCGCGGGCAGGAGTGCGGAACTCGCCGACGGGAGTGTGGGACTCGCTGACGCCAGTGTGGGACTCGCCGACGGGAGTGTGGGACTCGCCGACAGGAGCGTGGGACTCGCGGGGCTGAGCGATCCGGTTTCCTAGAGAACCCGGCCCACGCCGCCGAGCAGGACGGCGCTCGCCTGGTCGTCCGGGGCCGGGCGGTAGCCGCGTGGTGCGTTCCAGTGCGTGGCGAGCACCAGGCCCGGCGGCACCAGCTCGGTCCCGTCGAACAGCGCCAGCACCTCGTCGGGCGAGCGCGTCGTCACGTTCTGCTGCACGTTCGCGTTGTAGGTCTGCGTCACCTCGGACTGGCGCCGGCGGGCCTGCTCGTCCTCGGTGAACGTGATGTGCGTGAGGCCGAGGTAGCTGCCCGGCGCGAGCCGCTCGACGTAGCGCCGCACCAGCGGGGCCACGTCGTCCGGGACGAAGGGCAGCACGGACACCAGCAGCAGCCCCACCGGCTCGGCGAAGTCCAGCGGCGTCGCACGCGCGAAGATGTCCTCCGGCTCCCGCGCGTCGCCGTGCAGGCAGATCGCGTCCGGGGCGTCGGCGAGCAGCTCGTTGCTGACCCGGACGGTGTCCGGGTCCAGGTCGACGTAGACCACGCGGGTGCCGGACGCGTACCCCTGCGCGATCTCGTGCACGTTCCCGGCGGTGGGGTAGCCCGACCCGATGTCCAGGAACTGGCGGATCCCCTGCTGGATCATCCACCGCACGGCCCGCCGCAGGAACTCGCGGTTGTACCGGGCGACCTGCCCGGCCAGTGGGAACACCTTCTGCGCGGCGATCGCCACCTCGGCGTCGCACGGCAGGTGGTGGTGCCCGTTGAGGTACCAGTCGTAGACGCCCGCGGCCGTGGCCTTGGTGCGCTGCTGCGATGTCATCGGCGTTCACCACCCGTCCGGTCGCGGCCAGTCTGGCACGCGGGTCAACGGCCCGGCTAGCGTCGACGTTTGCCGAACGACTCCATCTCGGCCACCTGCCGCCGCGCGTCGTCGGCGGCCTTGTCCGCGGCGGTCGCGGCCTTGCGGGCGGCGGTGAGTTCCTTGCGCACCGCGCGCTCTTCACGGGTGGCGTCGTCCAGCTGCGCGCGCAGTTCGGCGACCCGCGCCGCCGCCTTCTCCGCCCGGGCGCTCACCTCGTCCAGCGCCTGCTGCGCCTCGTCGCGGGCGGCCTCCGCCTCCGCGGCCTTCACGCGGGCTTCCTCGAGCGCGGCTTGGCGGCGTTCGGCCTCCGGGTCCCGCTTCGACGGCTTCTTCTTCACCGGCGGCGGTGGCGCCGCCTTGCGCTTCGGCGACGCGGCCAGCGCGGCGGCGAGCCAATCCTCCGAAGAGGACGGTGACAACGCCGCGGAAAGCCGCCCCGCCGCCACTTCCGCGGCCGCGTCCGGATCGGACACCGCGGCCTCGAACGTGTCCTCGACCTGACGCATCGCCACGTCGCTGTAGGGCACCCCGGCCTCACCGGCGACGCCGCCCGCGCGTCCGCTCAACCGGCGGATCAGCTCGTTGCGCTGCCGGGACAACGTGCGCAACTCGTCGCCCGCCAGCTTCTGGTGGGCGGTCCGCAGCCGCGCGCCGAGGTCGGCGAGCTGCCCGATCTCGTCCGGGTGCCGGCGGCTGACCTGGTTGACCAGCCACGCGGCGACGGTCGGCTTGCGCAGCTGGTTGATGCGCTTCGCGAGGTCCGGCTGGCGGGCCTTCGCCTCCTTGGCCCGCTCGGTGCGGATCGAGGTGAACTCGTCCCGGGGCAGCGCGTACAGCTCGTCGGCGACCGCGTCGAACCCCCGGGGCGTCATGCCTCCATCATCGGCTCGCCGGTGACCACCGGCAAACCGTCATTCGGCCTGCTGCTGCTTCGCGATCTCCGCGCGCACCTGGTCCATGTCGACCTCGCGCAGCTTGCCGATCAGCTCCTCCAGGCTCTGTTCGGGCAGCGCGCCCGGCTCGGCGTAGAGCACCACACCGTCGCGCACCGCCATCAGCGTCGGGATCGACCGGATGCCGAACGCCTGCGCCAGCTCGGTCTGGTCCTCGGTGTCGACCTTGCCGAACACGATGTCGTCGTGCCGGTCGGCCGCACCCTCGAACACGGGCGCGAACATCCGGCACGGCCCGCACCAGGCCGCCCAGAAGTCGACGAGCACCATGCCGTCGGAGTTGACGACCTCTTCGAAGTTGTCCTTGGTCAGCGTTACCGTCGCCATGCGGGGTGCAACACGCACCCGAGGTCACCTATTCCGGGTGGCGCCGCCCACCACAGGCTGCCGGGAACTTGTGGCGATCACGCACATAGGCTTCGCGCTCCCGGCCGCTTACCGTCTGTCGCCATGAGTGGCTACTGGGATGGCCGGGTCGCGCTGGTGACCGGCGCCGGCAGCGGGATCGGACGCGCCTGCGCGCACGCCCTGGCCGAGGCCGGGGCGAAGGTGCACGTGGTGGACATCGACTCCGCGGCGGCGGCGCGCGTCGCCGACGAGACCGGCGGCTGGGCGCACACCGCGGACCTCGCCGACCCCGCCGGCATCGGCACCCTGCCCGCCGACGTCGACATCCTCGTCAACAACGCCGGCTTCCAGCACGTCGCGCCGCTGACCGAGTTCCCGCCCGAGGTGTTCACCCGGATGCACGCGGTCATGGTCACCGCGCCGTTCCTGCTGATCCGCCGGGTGCTGCCGCACATGTACGCGCAGCACTGGGGCCGGATCGTCAACCTTTCCAGCGTGCACGGCCTGCGTGCGAGCGCGTTCAAGTCCGCCTACGTGTCGGCCAAGCACGCGCTCGAAGGACTGTCCAAAGTGGTCGCCCTGGAGGGTGCGCCGCACGGGGTGACCAGCAACTGCGTCAGCCCGGGTTACGTCGACACGCAGCTGGTGCGCGACCAGATCGCCGACCAGGCCGCCGCGCACGGACGCCCGGAGGACGAGGTCCTGGGCGAGGTCCTGCTGCGGCGCGCCGCGATCAAACGGCTCATCGACCCGGCCGAGGTCGCCGACGCCGTGCGCTGGCTGTGCGGCCCCTCGTCCGGGCACATCACCGGGATTTCCCTGCCCCTCGACGGCGGCTGGACCGCCGCCTGACGTTTCCGCCACGGCACAAAGGAGTGTTGCCCATGCCCCGCAGCGAGAACCGCTCGATCGCGAAAGTCGTCGGCGCGAGCCTCATCGGCACGACGATCGAGTGGTACGACTTCTTCCTCTACGGATCGGCCGCGGCACTGGTCTTCAACAAGCTGTTCTTCCCCGGCAGCGATCCGCTGACCGGCACGCTGCTGTCGTTCGCCACCTACGCGATCGGCTTCCTCGCCCGGCCGCTCGGCGGTCTGGTGTTCGGCCACTTCGGCGACCGCGTCGGCCGGAAGAAGCTGCTGGTGTTCAGCCTGCTGCTGATGGGCGGCTCGACGTGCGCGATGGGCCTGCTGCCGACCTACGCGGCGGTCGGCGTGGCCGCGCCGCTGCTGCTCACGGCGTTGCGGCTGGTCCAGGGCTTCGCGCTGGGCGGCGAGTGGGGCGGCGCGGTGCTCATCGTGTCCGAGCACGGCGACGACCGCCGCCGCGGGTTCTGGGCGTCCTGGCCGCAGTGCGGCGCGCCCGGCGGGAACCTGCTGGCCACCGCGGTGCTCGCGATCCTCGCCGCGGTGCAGTCCGACGCCGCGTTCACCTCGTGGGGCTGGCGCATCCCGTTCCTGCTCTCCGGTGTGCTGGTGATCATCGGCCTGTGGATCCGGCTCACCGTCACCGAGTCGCCGGTGTTCCTGGCCGCGCAGGAAAAGGCCCGTCAGCGCGGCGAGCAGCACCGCGCCCCCGCGGTCGAGGTCTTCCGCGGCGCGTGGCGGCGGGTGCTCATCACCATCGGCGCGCGCATGGCCGAGAACGTGTCCTACTACGTGCTGACCGCGTTCATCCTGGTCTACGTCACCGGCCCGCTCGGGCTGAGCAAGTCCACCGGTCTCAACGCGGTGCTCATCGGATCGGCGATCCACTTCCTGACGATCCCGTTGTGGGGCGCGCTGTCGGACCGGATCGGCCGCCGCCCGGTGTACCTGTTCGGCGCGGTCGCGATGGCCGGCTGGGCGTTCGCGTTCTTCGCGCTGATGGACACCCGCTCGGCCGGGATGATCGTGCTCGCCGCGACGGTCGGCCTGGTGCTGCACGGCGCGATGTACGGCCCGCAGGCGGCGTTCTTCGCCGAGCAGTTCCCGACCCGCGTCCGCTACACCGGCCTGTCCATCGGCGGCCAGCTGTCCTCGATCGCCGCCGGTGCGCTGGCGCCGATCGTCGCGGTCGCGCTGTTCAGGGAGTTCGGCGGCACGCTGGCGGTCTCGCTGTACGTGGTCGCGATGTGCGTGATCACCGTGATCGCGGTGACCAGCGCGAAGGAGACCGCGGGCACGTCCCTGCACGACGAGGAGCCCGCGGCTGCCGCGGAACCGGTCGCGCGATGAGACCATGACGGTCGTGGACGACGACGTGCTCCGGCTGCTCGACCTGCTCGCCGGCGGGGCGAGCAGCGAGCAGCTGGCGCACGCCGGCGCCGCGCACCCCAAGGCCACCGAGCTGGCGCTGCGCATCCACGCCACCCTCACCGCGCACCGCCGCCGCGAGGCCGAGCTGACCGCGTTGTTCGACACGGCCAGCGACCTGGCCCGCCTGCGCGATCCGGACGCCGTGCTGCGGTCGATCGTGCGGCGGGCTCGCACGCTGCTCGGCGCGGACGTCTCCTACTTGAGCCTCAACGACGAAACCGCCGGGCGCACCTACATGCGTGTCACCGACGGATGCGTGTCGCCCCTGTTCAAGGAGGTCATCCTGGGCATGGGCGAAGGGCTCGGCGGACTGGTGGCGCAGAGCGCGCGTCCGTACGCGACGCCGGACTACTTCCGCGACGAGCGGTTCCTGCACACCACGCCGATCGACGACGCGGTCCGGGACGAGGGCCTGGCCGCGATCCTCGGCGTCCCGCTGTCGCTGGGCGGCACGGTGATCGGGGTGCTCTACGCCTCCGACCGCACGCCGCGCGACTTCACCCCGGACGAGGTCGCGTTGCTGTCCTCGCTGGCCGACCACGCGGTGATCGCGCTGGACAACGCCCGGCTGCTGGACGAGATCAGCTCGCACTCCGCGGCGATGCACCGCGCCGAGGAGGCGCACGACCGGCTGATGGACCTGGTCCTGCGCGGCGGCGACGTGCCGGAGGTGGCCGCCGCGGTGGCCGACGTCCTGCACGGCTCGATCGGGCTGTTCGACGCGGCGGGCGAGGAGCTGGCGCACGCCGGAACCGCCCCGCCCGCACCGGATCCGGACGTGGTCGCGGTGTCGCGGAGCACCGGGAGGTCGGTGGCCAGCGCCGGGTCGCTGGTGTGCGCGGTGCAGGCCGGGCCGGAGCTGCTCGGCAGCATCGTCCTGGCCGGGCGGGAGGCGTTGCTCGACGCGGACCGGCGGCTGTTCGAGCGGGCGGCCGTGGTGACCGCGCTGTTGCTGCTGCTGCGCCGGTCGGTCGCCAAGGCCGAGGAGGAGGTGCGCGGTGAGCTGCTGACCGACCTGCTCACCGCGCCGGACCGCAACCCGGGTGCGTTGCTCGCGCGGGCCGAACGGCTGGGCGTGGACCTCACCGAACCGCACGCGGTCCTGGTCGCGCACGCCGAATCGGTGTCGCGCGCCCGGCTGGCGGTGGCCGCGGCCCGGCACGCGACGCTGGCGGGCATCCACGCGGAGGAGGTCGTGCTGCTGGTCCGTGGCGAGCCGGACGCGGTGGCCTCCCGGATCGCGGCGGCGTTGACCGCCACGACGGACACGCCGGTGACGATCGGCGCGGCCGGCCCGGCCCGTGGACCGGCGGCGATCGCGGCGGCGCACGCGGAGGCGATCCGGTGCCTGCGGGCGTTGCTGGCGCTGGGCCGCTCCGGCGAGGGCGCCTCGGCCGCCGGGCTCGGGTTCCTCGGCGTGCTGCTCGGCGACGGCGGCGACCTCACCGGGTTCGTGCGGCGCACGATCGGCCCGGTGCTCGACTACGACGAGCGGCGCGGCACGGACCTGACCGGGACGCTGCGGGCGTACTTCGCCGCCGGTGGCAACCTGACCCGGGCGAAGGAGACGCTGCACGTGCACGTCAACACGGTGGTGCAGCGCCTGGACCGGGTGGCCACCCTGCTCGGCGGCGACTGGCACGAGCCGGGGCGGGCGCTGGAGATCCAGCTGGCGCTGCGGGTGCACACGCTTGACGGGGCGCCGGAGCGGGTAGCCGGGGGCCGACGAAGGGAGGCCCGATGAAGGTGACCGCGGGCGATCTGAAGGCGCTGCTGCGGGCCGGGAACGGCGCGCGGCTGGTCATGCAGGAAGGCAGCCTCGCGGTGCTGCCGGCCGAAGAGCTGCCCCGCCACGAGGGCGCGCTGACCGTCATCGAGCGCGAGGCGCTGCGGCAGCGGGTGGGCGAGGAGCCCGACGACCGCTCGCTCGACGAGCAGGCCGCGATCCTGTCCACCGAGATCGACACCCTTGGTGCTTGACGGCCCGTCACCGCGATCCGGCGGCCACCAGCCTCGCGGTGATCGGTTCGAGTTCGGCGATCAGCTCGTCGAGGTCGGCGGGGGACAGGGCGTCGTACGGCGGGGCGGCGAGTTCGTCGGTGAGGGCCTCGATGCGTTCCTTGGTCTCGCGGCCGGCGTCGGTGAACCGGCCGTCGGCGTCGAGGAGCCCGCGCTCGCGCAAGCCGGCCATGACCGCGGCCAGCCGCGCCTTCGGCAGGTGGTGGATGCGCCCGAACGACTCCGGCGGGTGAATGCCCATGTCCACCGCGCGAAGCACGTGGGCCTCCGTGCCACCGATGCCCGCGCCGAGGAGCGCGGCGATGTGCCCGTCCCCGCGGTGCTCGCGCAGCATGGTCGCGGAATGCCACAGCCGGGCGACCGGATCGCCCGGCACCGGGAGGGTGCGCATCCCGGCGTACATCACCCGGCCCGCGGTCGGCGCGCTCGTCGCGGCCTTGGTGGTCAGGTCGGCGGCGCGCACCAGGCCCGGGGAGCCGGCCGGCTCGTCACCGAGGATCCGCCGCAGGGAGGCCGCGCTGCCCCGCTCCCGCGCAGCGAGAGACGCCTCGGGCGAGGCCGTCTCCCACACGCCCGGGATGTGCCGCGCGGCTTCCCCCTCGGCGAAGCTGTAGAAGGCCGCGTGCACGACCTCCGCCGGCACCCGCCCCAGCGGCGCGGCGCGGCCGGCGAAGTAGCCGTCCCAGTAGGTGCGGTGGCCGAGCGTGGCCATCTCCTGGCGGCACTCCTCGGCGAAGTGGGTGACCAGGCAGATCGGCTCCAGGAGCTCGAACGAGCGACGGGCAATGAGCCGGGTGTCAGCGGGCGTAGCTGGCCAGCTCGGGTTCCGCCGGAACGTGCGGGTACAGCGCGACCTGCGTCGCCACCACCGTCGCCATGCGGGCTTCGTGCACGGCGAGGAACACCGGGTCCACGCCGGGCATCAGCAGGCGCGTGCAGACGTCCGCGGGCAGGCGCGCCGGGTCGGCCGGGCCGTCGTGCGTGAGCGCGTCCACCACCAGCGCGAACGCCACCCCGTCGGTGGTGCCGGTCGTGAGGTGGTCGGCCACGTGCGCGGGGCACACCTCCTGCAGGCCGACGTTGCTGATCCGGCCCCGCCCGGTGTGCAGCGACGAGCTGCCGTAGTCGTCGAGGTTCGGCGCGACCACCTCGTCCAGGATCGTGTAGACGTTCGTGTAGTCGATCCCGGCCCAGGTCTCCGCGCCGCTGTTCAGCGCGGTCAGGAACGCCGAACCCGACCGCTGCTGCCAGAACGCGGGCGCGCACCCCGGCAGGCACACCGCGTGCGCCACCACGGTCCCGTGGTTGGACGGCGCCAGCCCGATCACGTCGCCCACCCGCGAGCGCGTGTCCGGCCAGTACTTCAGCGCCCAGCGCGGGATCATGCCGCCCTGGCTGTGCCCCACGATGTCCACGTCCCGCCCGGCGGCGGCGCTGACCGTGCGGATCGCGTGCACCACGTACTCGGCGGCGACCTGGATGTCGGCCATCCCGTTGTCCGGCAAGGCGACCGTGCAGAACGGCCGGCCCAAGGCGGTCAGCGCCGGGGCGTAGTTCCAGGCGAAGACCTCCGGCGTCAGCGTCGTCCCGGCCACCAGCAGGATCGGGTTGTGGCCGGACCCGGCGACATCACCGGTACACCCGACCGCCGCGTCCAGCGTGGCCTCGGGCACCCGCAGCGGCGGGCCGTCCGCGGCGGCGGCGGACGCGGGCGCCAGGACCGAGCCCACGAGGACCAGCAGGGCGAGCAGCGAGCGCTTCATGACTGTCCTTCCGGCACACTCCGTCGTGTGGACCGAGGCGATCTTGTCACGACCCGGCCGCGGGAGGCGATTCCCCGGTGGTGAACGCCTTCGTGATCCGCGCGGCCCAGGTCTTCGACGGCGAACGCGCGCACCACGACCTGCCGGTGCTCGTCCGCGACGGGATGATCGAACGGGTCGGCGGGCCGGTGCCGGACCTGCCGGTCGTCGGCTCGCCCGGCACGCTGCTGCCCGGGCTGATCGACATGCACACCCACCTCTGCGGCGACGGCGGTTCCGGCGCGCTCGACCGGCTCGCGGGCTACACCGAGGACGAGCTGGACGACGTGATCGAGCGTGCGCTGCGGGTCCAGCTGGCCGCCGGGGTGACCAGCGTGCGGGATCTGGGCGATCGCCGGTACGCGACGCTGCGCTGGCGCGGCCGCCGAGCCCTGCCGACGATCGTCGCGGCGGGGCCGCCGATCACCAGCCGCGGCGGGCACTGCTGGAACATGGGCGGTGAGGCGAGCGGCGCCGACGAACTGCGTGCGGCCGTGGCGGAGCGGGCCGAGCGCGGGGTGGACGTCGTGAAGGTCATGGCCAGCGGCGGCGGCATGACGCCGGGTACCGACATCCTGGCCTGCCAGTTCACGCTCGCCGAGCTGCGGCTGGTCGTCGAGGAGGCCCACGCGGCCGGGCTGCCGGTGACCGCGCACGCGCACGGCACGCCGTCGGTGGAGCAGGCGGTGGCCGTGGGCGTGGACGGGATCGAGCACTGCAGCTGCCTGACACCCGAGGGTATCCGGATGAGCGACGAGCTGGCCGCCGCGATCGCCGCGCGCGGGATCACGGTGTGCCCGACGCTCGGCGCGATCGGCGAGATGACCCCGCCGCCCGCGCTGAAGGAGTTCCTGGAGCGGACGGGCTCGACGATCCGCGACCGGATCGGCCAGGTGGTGCGGATGGCCGAGGCCGGGGTGCGAATCGTGTCCGGCGGCGACTCGGGTATCTCGCCGGGCAAGCCGCACGGCATGCTCGCGACGTCCGTGGAGTGGCTGGTGGACGGCGGAATCCCGGCGGAGGCAGCGCTGGCGTCGGCGACGTCGCTGGCGGCGGAGGTGGCGGGTTTGGCACGTAAGGGCCGCATCCGGCCGGGTTTCGACGCGGATCTGCTGTTGGTGGACGGCGACCCGTTGAGGGACATCACGACGTTGGCGCGCCCGGCGGGGGTGTGGCTGGCGGGCGCGCGGGTGCGGTGACCGGCGCGTCAAGTCGACCCGTGGTCAACTCCACGCGCGGAGCTTCTCCGGGTTGAGCACCGCCCAGATGCGCCGGATCTTCTCGTCCGCGATCTCGAACGCGTACACCGACACGGTGACGCCGTCCTGCTGGGCGACCAGGCCGGGCCGGCCGTTGACCGTGCGCTCCAGGAGCGTGTGCGCGCGGAACCGCTGCTCCAGGCGGATCAGCGAGCGCAGGATCCGCTCGGCGCCTTCGACCGGGCGCAGGACCGTGCTGACCAGACCGCCGCCGTCGCTGATCGCCGTCACGTCGGGGGCCAGCAGGCCGAGGAGGCCAGCTGGCGGCACGCGGCCGGGGTGCGGCCGACGATCTCGGCGATTTCGGCGAAGGAGTAGCGGAAGACGTCGTGCAGGATGAACGCCACGCGCTCGGCCGGGGTCATCGCATCGAGCACGACGAGGAAGGCCATGCTGACCGACTCGTCGAGCGTGACCCGGTCGGCGGGATCGGCGGGCCGCCACTCGGAACTGTCCGGCACCGGTTCGGGAACCCACTCGCCCACGTAGGTCTCGCGCCGGGCGCGGGCCGAGGACAGCACGTTGAGGCAGAGGCGGCCGGCGACCTTGGTCAGCCACGCGCCGGGGGAGACGATGGCCTCCTGATCCTCGCGGGACATCGCGTACCAGCGCGCGCAGGTCTCCTGGACCACGTCCTCGGCCTCCGCCAGGGACCCCAGGAGCCGGTACGCCAGGTTGATCAGCTGACGCCGCTCGCTCATGATCGCGGTCAGGCCGTCGTCCGGTTCGGTCATGTGTGCTCGGCTCCTCGGTCGCGTCCGTCTCCACCGGTCCGACCGGACAGCGGGGCGGAACGTCAGGCCTGACGTTTCGCGGCGGTGGGTGGTCGGTTCCCGCCTGCGGATGCGCGACGACGTCGACGTGACGCTGGTCAACCCCCGTCCGGCGTTCGTCGACCGCATCCGGCTGCACCAGTTCGTCGCCGGCACCGGCGAGGCCGCGGTGGACTACGACTCGATGCTGGACGACGGCGTCCACCTCGTGGTCGACACCGCCACCCGCATCGACACCGGCGCCCGCACGGTGGAGCTGGCCTCGGGCCGCGAGCTGGACTACGACTACGTGATCTACGCGGTCGGCAGCACCGCGGCGGTGCCGTCGGTGCCGGGCGCGGCCGAGTTCGCCGTCCCGCTCGCCGAACTCGAATCGGCACAGCGGGTGCGCGGCGAGCTGGACCAGCTGCGTGCCGATGCGCCGATCACGGTGGTCGGCGGCGGGCTGACCGGTATCGAGACGGCCGCCGAACTGGCCGAGCGGGGACGCCGGGTCACCCTGGTGTGCGGCGGCACCCTCGCGCCGTCGCTGGGCGCCGGGAGCCGCCGGTACATCGCCAAGTGGCTCGCCCGGCACGGGGTCACCGTGCTGGAGACCGTCGAGGTCGCCGAGGTCCGGCCGGACGCGGTCGTCTACACCGACGGCACGGTGCGTGCGAGCGCGCTGACCGTCTGGACCGCGGGTTTCGCCGTGCCGGAGCTGGCGGCCGCGAGCGGGCTGCGCACCGACGACCTCGGCCGTCTGCTCACCGACGAGACGCTGACCAGCCTCGACGACGACCGGATCGTCGCGGCCGGCGACGCCGCCGCGCCGTCGGGCCTGCCGTTGCGGATGAGCTGCCAGGCCGCCGCGCCGCTCGGGGCGCAGGCCGCCGACACCGTGCTGAGCCGCATCGCCGGGACCGAACCGCCGGTGCTGGACGTCGCGCTGGTGGGGTCGTGCGTCAGCCTCGGTCGGCACGCGGCCGTGCGGCAGTTCGCGCGCAAGGACGACACCGCGCTGAACTTCCAGGTCGGCGGCCGCCTCGGCGCGGCCTACAAGGAGCTGGCCTGCAAGCTCGGGGTGCTGAAGATCCGCCGCGAGGCGCGCAAGCCCGGATCCCTGCGGTGGGTCAAGGGCGGCCGTCGGGTCGCAGGCCCAGCGAGCGCAGCAGCGCCCGCAACTCCGACTCGTACAGCTTCGCCGGGTCGGTGACCTGCGGCCCGAGGTGGCCGTAGACCTCAAGGGAGATGAGGCCGTGCATCCGCCCCCAGGTCCGCAGGGACAGCGCGAGCACGCCGGGCGGCAGGCCGGGGAACTCCTCGCGCATGTGCTGGACCAGGGCGGGGCCGAAGTCCTCCCAGGTGAAGTCGTCGTCCGGGGCCTGGACCGTCGGCCAGGCCCCGGCGACCAGCTCGGTCAGCAGCGCGCACGCCCGGCGTTCCGCGTCCGCCGCGGCGCCGCCTTCCGGGGCGCGGTAGCCGGGCACCGGGTCGCCGTAGATGAGCCGGAAGCCCTCGGGGTTGGCCAGGGCCCACTCGCGCAGGGCGCGGCCCCACGCCAGGATCCGCCCGGCCGGGTCGTCCGCGGGCACGGCGTCGCGCGCGGCCTCGGCGGTGTCGACGAACGAGGTGTAGACGTCGGAGATCAGCGTGGTGATCAGGTCGTCGCGGGTGGGGTAGTAGCCGTAGATCGCGCCGGCCGTCATGCCCATTTCGCGGGCGATCGCGCGCAGTGAGATCGCGTCGGGGCCGCCCTTGGCCATCAGCTCCAGCGCGATCGTCTTGATCTCGCGTGCCGTCTCCGCCCGCAGCCGTTCCCGGCGGCTCGTCGTCGCTTCGCCCACCTTGACACTGTACGGCGTCGGCCTACTATTCGCCGTAGTGTTACTACACAGCGTGTAGTTAAGAAACGGTGTTCAGTATGGCAAGAGCAGTTCTGTTCGACCGGATCGGGGGTCCCGAGGTGCTGCGGATCGAGGACCGGCCGGTGCCCGAGCCCGGCCCGGGCGAGGTGCGCATCCGGGTGGACGCGATCGGACTCAACCGGGCCGAGGCGCTGTTCCGCGCGGGCACCTACTACGAGCAGCCGATCCTGCCCGGCTCGCCGATCGGCTACGAGGCGGCCGGTGTGGTCGAAACGGGGGTCGAGGGCTTCCCCGAGGGCACCGAGATCAGCACCATCGCGTCGTTCTCGATGCGGCAGTACGGCGTGTACGGCGACCGGGTCGTGGTGCCCGTGTCGAGCCTGGTCCGCCGCGACGAGGTCACCGGCGCGTCGGTCTGGCTGACCCACCAGACCGCCTACGGCGCGCTGGTCGAGCGCGGCGGCCTGCGGCCCGGGGACACCGTGCTGATCACCGCCGCCTCCAGCGGCGTCGGCATCGCCGCGATCCAGATCGCCAACCACCTCGGCGCGGTGCCGATCGCCGTCACCCGCACCGGCGCCAAGCGTGACCAGCTGCTCGCGGCCGGCGCCGCGCACGTCGTCACGCTCGACTCGACGGACCTGGTCAAGGAGGTGCGGGAGCTGACCGGCGGCGCGGGCGCGACCCTGACCATCGACCCGGTCGGTGGCCCCGGCGTGGTGGACCTGGTCGAGGCCACCGCGGTGGGCGGGCTGCTGGTCGTCTACGGCTGGATGGGCGGTGCACCCACGCCGCTGCCGATGAACTGGGACCGGCAGGTCACCGTGTTCGGCTACGGCAACGGCAGCTACGTCACCCGCAACCCCGAACGGCGGCGCCGGTCGGAGCACTTCATCAACGCCGGCCTGCGCATCGGCACCCTGCGCCCGGCCGTGGACCGCGTGTTCGACGACCTGGCCGACATCGTCGAGGCCCACGCGCACCTCGAATCGAACGCGCAGGTGGGCAAGGTGGTGGTCCGCGTTCGTCACTGAGCGAGTGAACTCCGGCCCCCGCGGGTAGCCCTCCCGGCGAAGCGAAGGAGGTCACCGTGTCGACGGACAAGAAGGACGTCATCGCGTTGCTGGAGGACCAGCACCAGGAGATCCGCCGGTTGTTCGGCGTGGTCGAACGAGCCAAGGGGGACGAACGCAGGGACGCGTTCCGCGAGCTCGTGCGGCTGCTGTCGGTGCACGAGACCGCGGAGGAGGAACTGGTCCACCCCGAGGTGCGGCGCCAGGAGGGCGGCGAACCGATCGTCGAGGCCCGCGTGGGCGAGGAGCACCGCGCCAAGGAACTGCTGTCCACGTTGGACGACATGGGTCCGGACGCGGAGGGCTTCGACACCCTGCTGATCCAGCTCCGGGACGACGTGCTGGCCCACGCCGAGCACGAGGAGCGGCTGGAGTTCCCGCTGCTGCGCCAGGCCTACGACGCCAAGCGGCTGGAAGCGATGGCCGACACGGTGCGGGCGGCCGAGGCGGTGGCCCCGACCCGCCCGCACCCGGGAACGGAAAGCGCCGCGAAGAACATGCTGCTCGGCCCGCCGGCCGCCCTCATGGACCGAGCCCGCGACGCCATCCGCAGCGTGTTGAAGCGGTGAGTCCGGGGGCCGGCCGCCCGTCGCGGGCGGCCGGCCTGCCGGGGTCACAAACCGACCCGCACCACGCTGCCGCTGCCGGGCCCGCTCGGCGGGTTCGGGCACGCGGCGCAGTTCGACACGTACGCCTTGCCGTCGCGCAGCGCCAGGCCACCGGGCATCGTCAGCTCCTGCGTCACGATGTGCTGCGCGCCGTTGCGGCCGACCTGGATCAACGCGCCCGCCGGGTCGCCGCTGAGCAGGCCGTTGTGCGCGATCTCCAGCACGTACAGCTTCCCGTGCGAGAAACCGATGTCGATGATGTTGGTAAAGCCCTCCGCGTACACCTGCGGCGCCTTGCCCGGCGCCACCCGGTACACCCGCGCCGCGCCCTTCGGGAACGGGAAGCCGGTCAGTTCACCGACGTAGAGCGCACCGTCCGGCCCTAGCGCGACCGAGGTCGGCACGGACTGCATCGGGATCTTCGTGCCGGGTGGCAGGCCGAGGAACGGTGGCGCGTCGACCATCCGTTCGGGGAACGTCGCGATGGTCAGGATCCGGCCCTTCTCCGGGACCCAGAGCAGGGAGTTGCCGCCGGCGTCGACCACCACGCGACCGCCGGGCAGGGCGAGGACCGAGTTCGGGTTGCTGTCCGGCTCGCCGCCGTCGGGGTTGGCGGTCGCCTCGTAACCGGCGATGTCGGCGACCGGTTTGCCGTTGCGCAGCAACCACCCCAGGTACTGCTGCCCCTTCGGCGGCAGGTTCGTGCGCACCGCGGGGTCGGCCCCCAGGCCCACGGTGACGTACATGTTGCCCTTGCCCAGGAACGAGACGTCCGACGGGCCGATCGCGCCGGAACCGTCGCGTGCGGCGATCGACGGCAGCCCGGTCAGGACGCGGTTCTGCTGCCCGCGGTGGATCCGGGTCACCGCACCCGACTCGCCGTAGCAGACCTCGTCACCCTCCGGACCCGCCATGCACGGACCGGCGCCCCCGCGGCCGGCTTCCGCGACGTACAGGGCCCCGTCCGGGGAGAACGCGAGCCCGCGCGGGCTGTTCAGGCCTTCGGCCACTGTGGACACCGTGCCGCCGGCCTGCGCGTTCAGCGGTACCAGTGTCACCGCCATCGCGGTGGCGGCCGTCAGCAGGATTCGGGATGTCTTCATACGCCCGTCCTTTCACGACGATGGGCCCCCCTTCCGGAGACGGAATCGCGCGAACGAACGTTACGACGAGATTTCGGTTGAGGGCGCAAGTAAACGCGCAGCCGTTGCGTCGGGATTTCCACGAACAGCCAGGACAACAGCCCGCACGCGTACGCCAGCGGCAGCGCCAGCGCCATCAGCAGGTAGGAGTTGCGCACCCCGGCGAACACGATGAGTTGCTGCACCGGCATCGCCCAGATGTACATACCGTAGCTGCCGTACACCCACTTGTCGTACCGGGCCAGGCGGCGCGGCCAGTGGTGCGCCCACACGATGGCGCCGTACCCGGCGGCGAACGGCAACACGAACCGCGCGGCCGGCTGCAGGACGGGCACGAAGTTGACCACCAGGTACACGGCCACGCCCGCGTACGCGGCGGCCCGCGACAGCGGGATCGTGCCGTGGTAACGGTGCATCACCATGCCGATGACGAACGCGACCCCGAACGCGACCATCGCGCCCACCGGCACCGACAGCAGTGACCCGCCGCGACCCTGGAACGTGTGGGTGGCGCCGAGGAAGGCGTCCAGCACGATGATCCCGGCCAGCAGCGCGAACAGGCCGACGCGGGCACGGCTGAGCAGACCGGTCAGTCCCGCGACGAGGACCAGCGCGTAGCCGGTGGTCTCCATCGGCAGCGTCCACAGTGACCCATTGGCCGACCACGGGTACGGGTTTTCCGCGAACACGCCGGGAAGCAGGTGCTGCAACGGGTACAGCGCCGCGTTGTGCACCACGTAACCCCAGGTCGCCGTGTCCGTCCAGTACTCGGCGGCGTCGAGCACGGTGACCAGTGGGCCGATCACGAACGCGGTGACCATGACGACGACGAGCAGCGGCGGCCAGATCCGCAGCACCCGCTTGGCGACGTAGCGCCACCACGACGCGTCGCGCGTCCAGCTGTCGGTGATCTGGAACCCGCTCATCGCGAAGAAACCCATGAGCGCGAAGTAGCCGGGGGACAGGTCCCAGCTCGCCGGCAGGATCGTCAGCCGCTGCGGGTCGACGAGCGGGAACGAGTGCTCGACGACGACCATGCTCGCGCCGATGAGCCGCAGCCACGCGAACCCGGTCTCGGCCTTGGCGTACTTCGCGGGGCGGATCTCCTGCGTGCGCTCCGCGGCGTTGTCGGCCGGCACCACGTCAGCCCAGCAACTCGGTCAGCGCGGCGCGCGCGACGTCCGGCCCGAACTGCGCGGCCACCGCGGCCTGCCCGGCCCGGGACAGCCGGAGCCAGAGCGCGTCATCGGTCAGCAGCGACACGATTCCGGCGGCGATCTCCTCGGCCTTGTCACCGACGAGGACCTCCGCGCCGTCGCGCAACCGCATGCCCTCGAACGCCAGCGTCGTGCCGACCACCGGGACGCCCGCGGCCAGGCTCTCGCCGACCTTGCCCTTGACCCCGGCGCCGAACCGCAGCGGCGCGACCGACAGCCGGGCGGTGTCGTAGAGCGCGGCGAGGCCGGGGACCCAGCCGCGGAACTTCACGCCGTGGCCGTCCAGCACGCGCAGCTCGTTCGTCGGGTCGTGCCCGACGACGTCCAGCACGGCGTCCGGCACCTGGCGGCGCACCAGCGGCCAGATCTCCCCGGCCAGCCAGTAGGCCGCGTCGCGGTTGGGCGGGTGCTCGAAGCTGCCGACGAACAGCACGCCGGGCCGCCCGTCCGGGCTCGCCTCCGGCCCCGGACTGTGCACATTGGACAGCACGCTGACCGGCGCGCCCGGCGCGAGGCCGGCCAGCAGGTCCCGTTCGGCCTCGGACACCACGAGCGTGCGGTCGCAGGCCCGCACCAGCGCCAGTTCCAGCTCGCGGTAGAGCTTCGCGCGCTGGTGCAGCATCGCCGAGGTCTCCGGCGCGCCGCCCAGCCGCTCGACCAGCTCGGCCTCCCGGGACAGGCGCACGAAGTGCAGGTCGACGGTGTCGAACACGATCCGCGCCTGGGGCGCGCAGATCCGCAGCCGGTCGGCCAGGTGCCAGGCCACGGTCGGCCGGGACAGCAGCGCCAGCCGGATGTGCTTGCCCGCCTCGTGCAGGAACTGCTCCCGCAGGCCGTCGTCGGCGAGCACGGTGATCCCGGCGCGGTGCAGCTGGTCCAGGTAGGCGGGGTCGGACGGCGG
The DNA here is from genome assembly GCF_003385175.1 of Amycolatopsis ruanii. Lineage (NCBI taxonomy): Bacteria > Bacillati > Actinomycetota > Actinomycetes > Pseudonocardiales > Pseudonocardiaceae > Amycolatopsis > Amycolatopsis ruanii. The sequence continues at coordinate 11,528 of NZ_PQHY01000032.1, read as the reverse complement.
GCCCATCGGGCAGAACACCACGCGGTGGCCGAGCGCGACCAGCTCGTCCAGCAGGCACCGCAGCCGCACCGAGCCGGAGTCGCGGTCCGGCGTGGGCACGGTGACGTCGGCGACCAGCACCAGATCGCCGTCGCGCTGGGTCCGTCCCGGCACGCGCTGGCGGGCGATCCACAGCGGGGTGCCCGGATCGGCCTGCCCGCTGAGCGCGTCCACCCACTTCTCCGCGAAGACCCGGTGGTTGATCTCCTGGAACCGCTTGACCCCCTGCGTCACGTCGGTGCCGTGCGAGACGCCCTCGTGGTGGACGACGACCGCGTCCGGCACCACCACGGTGCGGTATCCCGCGGCGCGGACGGCGAAGGCCAGGTCGGTGTCCTCGTAGTAGGCGGGGGAGTAGCGCTCGTCGAACCCGCCGAGGCGTTCCCACAGGTCCCGGCGCACCAGGATCGCCGCGCCGGAGCAGTAGTCGACGTCGCGAACGGCCTGGTAGCGCGGGTCGTCGGGGTTGTCGCCGTGGCCGTAGTTGGCGGCGCTGCCGTCGGCGAACACGATGCCGCCGCACTCCTGCAGCCTGCCGTCCGGGTAGACCAGTTTCGCCCCGGCCAGGCCGATCCGCTCGTCGCCGCGGACGACCTCGGTGAGCGCGTCCAGCCAGCCGGGCCGGACCTCGGTGTCGTTGTTGAGCAGCACCAGCAGCTCACCGCGGGCCTGCGCGGCGCCGAGGTTCACCGCGCGCAGGAACCCCAGGTTCTCCGGGGTGCGCACGAGCCGGACGCCGGGGCACGCGGCGAGCTGCTCGGCCGAATCGTCGGGCGAGGCGTCGTCGACCACCACGACCTCGAACGGGACGCGCGTGCCGCTGTCCTCGATCGCCTGCAGGCAGCGGCGGGTGTAGCTCCACTGGCCGTGCACCGGGACGACGATGCTGACCAGCGGGTCGTCGCTGGCCGACACCGTGACCGGGCCTTCGGTGGCGCGCCGCCGCGGCCGGTACCGCTCGATGACCTTGCGGTACTTGGGGCCGCCGTCGTCGCTGGTGAGCCGCTCGATCTCGGCGCGCAGCGGTGCGGCGGCAGGCTCGGCGGCGGCGCCGAGCAACGTGAGCTGCGGGTCGAGCATCGTCGCGGCGGCCGGCACCTCCACCGGGTTGTCGGAGGCGATGCCGACGAGGTAGGTGTGGGGCGCGCCGGTGCCGACCGACCAGCTGTCCTCGCCCGTGCGGCGTAGCTGCTGGGACAGCACCGGGCCTTCGCCGCGGTCGCCGGTCAGCACCGAGCCGATCGCCACGTTCTGCCGCAGCACCGTCACGTGCCGGAACGACGCGCCGAGCAGCGCGCGGAACTGCGGTTCGGTCAACTCCTTGATGTGGAAGGGGTTCTCGTTGCCGTGCTCGTGCGTGTAGACCAGCACGTCCGGGGTGCTGGTGAAGAAGACGCCGCCGGGGGCGAGCCGGGCGCGCACCAGTGCCATCAGCTCGTCCTGCTCCGCGACGTGTTCGAGCGCCTCGAAACAGGTGATGACGTCGAACCGCCCGGCGTCGGCGAGCAGGTTTGGGTCGGTCATCGAACCGGTGGTGAACCGCAGGCTGGGCCGGCCGCCGTAGCGCGCGCGGGCGTGTTCCACGGTGGCTTCGTCGATGTCGACGCCCACCACCTCGGCGGCGTGGGTGGCCAGGAGCGCGCTGCCGTACCCCTCGCCGCTGGCGAGGTCGAGCACGCGGCGGCCGAAGGCGTAGCGGGCGGCGAGGGCGTAGCGGTGGTAGTGCTCGTAGATCACCTGGATGTCGTCGGTCCAGGGCACGCAGCGCTCACCGGTCCAGTCGATCCCCCGAGGTCCCGCCATGAGCCGGAAGGCTACCGGTACTGCGGCCGTGGGTGATACTGATGCCCGGTAACCTGCGGCGGGGAGGGAATTACTGACGGTGTCCAGTGACGTCCGCCGGCAGCGCCGGGAGCTGACGCTCGGGATCGCGATCATCGTGGTGCTGATGCTCGGTCTCGCCGTGTCCGCCACTGGTTACCTCCTCACCCGCAACGCCGGCCCCGCCGACGCGCCGGACGCGAAACCGGCGCCCGCGCACAGCGCGCTGGCCCTCGTCGAACCGCCCGGCACGCCCGGGCCGAGCGGGCCGTTCGCGCTGGCCGCGCTGCGCAGCACGGTGTCGCTGCCGCAGCCGATGGTCGACGTGCTGACCACGGCCGGGATGCGTGACGGGGTGCGCAAGACGGCCGTGCGGGCCGAGGTGACGATGGGGTTGTACGCGCTGGTGACCGGCGACCCGCGGGCCGCGGTGCGGGCCTACGGCGCGGGGGTGGAGCTGCAGGGGCTGGTCGCGGACCGCGATCTGTCGCTGGAGGGCGTCACGGTGTACGGGACGCCGGTCGGCGCGCCGCTGGCCCGCTTCGGCGCGGCGTACGTGCTCTACGACCGCGTGGTGGTCGTCGAAACGGCCGGCCCCGGCGACGCGGCGCACGACGTGTTCCGCGCGACGCTGGACCGGCAGATCGAGCTGGCCCCGCCGAGCGAGCGGTGAGAACGGCCCGCACGACGCGGGGCTCGCCCTGCTCCGTTGTCATCGCGCCGACCGCGTCGACGTAGGCGTTGCCCGCGTCGTCCCGCAGGTGGGCGGGAAGCAGGTAGCCGGCGACGAGCTCGCTGCCCGGCGCGAGCCGTCCGAGGGCGGTCAGGGTGGCGTCGAGCCGGTCTCGGGCGAGATCGACCGGGAGGTACGTCGCGGCCGCGGCGGTGCGCGGAACAGTCAGTTCCGGAAGGCCCGTGCGATCACGATCCGGTGTGGACGGTCAATCCCAGGCGCTCAACCGGAGTGAGCTTTCGAAGCGGTGCTTGGCGCCGGTCAGCGGATCGGTGAACGCGAGCACCTTCGCCAGCAGCTGCAGCGGGCGGCGGAAGTCGCCGGGCGGCACCTCCCGCACCTCCGGGTAGAGCGGATCGCCCAGGATCGGGATGCCCAGGGAGTTCAGGTGCACCCGCAGCTGGTGCGTGCGGCCGGTCTCCGGCACCAGCCGGTAGCGGCCCAGCCCGTCGCGGTGTCCGAGCAGCTCCACGTGCGTCCGCGCGTTCACCGGGCCGGGCAGCTCCCGCGCGGTCAGCACGCCGCGCTTCTTCACGATCCGGCTCTCCACCGTGCGTGGCAGCACCAGGTCCGGGTCGTACCGCGCGATGGCCTCGTATTCCTTGTGCACCAGGCGATCCCGGAACAGGTTCTGGTACGCGCTGCGGTGCGCCGCGGTCTTGACGAACATCAGCACGCCCGCCGTCAGCCGGTCCAGCCGGTGCGCGGGGGAGAGGTCCGGCAGGTCCCGGGTGTGCCGCAGGCGCACCAGCGCGGTCTCCCGCACGTGCCCGCCACGCGGGGTGGTCGCCAGGAAGTGCGGCTTGTCGACCACCAGCAGCGCGTCGTCCTCGTGCAGCACGGTCAGCTCGAACGGCACCGGCACCTCGTCGCCGCGGTCGCGGTGGAACCACAGGAACGTGCTGGGGGTGAACGGTGTCCGGGCGTCGATCGGCCCGTCGACGCCGACGATCGCGCCCTCGGTGAGCATCGCGTCGATCACCGCCGGGTCCAGCTTGGTCAGCTTCCGCACCAGGTAGTCGCGGATGGTGTCCCACGGGCCGTCCGGCGGGGTCCGGATGCGTGCCGCGTTCACCCCGTCACGCGGCGGCAACGGGGACGGGGGCGGCTTGCGTCTCATCGGTCAGCACTGTAGCGAGGGGCGACCGCGCCGGCCGCGACCACCGCCAGTGCGGCGACCAGCGCGAACAGCACGAAGCCGGTCGGATAGGCCAGCGCCGCGGCCAGTTGCGCCCCGACCGCGCCCCCGGCCGTCCGCGCGATCGTGTTCACCCCGGTCGCCATGCCGGTGTGCCGCGGCTCGACGGCGTCCACCACGAGGTTCCCCAGCGCCGCGAAACACAGCCCGTATCCCGCGCCCACCAGCACGTTCGCCACGTACACCGACCACAGCGCGTCGTGCACGCAGGCCAGCAGCGCGAACGCCGCCACCGCCAGCCCGGCGCCGAGCCGCACGGCCGTCCGCCCGCTGAGCCGCGGCGCGAGCGGGGTCGCGACCAGCATCACGACCGCCATCGGCACCAGGACCAGGCCGGCCGCGGTCGCCGACTTCCCGAACACCGCCGGGTCCTGCACGAGCCGGGGCAGCATCGTGACCGCGCCGAACATGGCCGCCGCGATGACCGCCGTGACGCCGTTCACCGTCGCCACCGTGCGACGGCGCAGCAGCCGCACCGCCACCAGCGGCTGGGCGATCCGCAGTTCCGCCACGGTGAACACGGCGAACAACGCGACCACCGCGGCGGCCAGCGGCACCACGACGGCCAGCGGCCACACGCGGGACTCGCTGATCGCCAGCAGCAGGCACGCCAGCGCGCCGGCCAGCAGGACCGCGCCGGTGACGTCCACGCGCCCGCCGCCCGTCGCGGCGTCCCGCGGCGCCAGCGCGCCCAGCACTATCGCGACCAGGGCGAGCGCGAGCAGCGGCCAGAACAGCCACGCCGTGCCCCACGCGTCCCGCACCGGGCCGGCGACCACCATCCCGGCCGAGCCGCCGAGGCCGAACATCGCCGACAGCGCCGCGATGGTCTGCGGCCGCCGCGGCTGCTCGACGGTCTGCCGGACCAGGCCGAACGCGACCGGGAACACCCCGGCCGACACCCCCGACACCGCGCGCCCGGCGAGCAGCAGCGGGAACGAGCGGCTCACCGCGCAGACGACGGTCCCGGCGGCGAAGACACCGAGGCAGGTCAGCAGCACCCGCCGGTACCCGAACAGGTCGCCGAGCCTGCCCGCGACCGGATTGGCCACCGCGGCCGCGAGCATGAACGCGGTGAGCGCCCAGGTGACGGCGCTCGCCGGGACGTGGTTCTCCCGGGCGATCGCGGGCAACACCGCGATGACGATGGTCTGGGCCGTGCTCGCCACGAAGGCGGCCAGCAGCACGGCGGGCAGCACGAAACGCCGCATGTGACAGGTCCTCCCCAGTGTCCACAATGGTCTTGAGTGGACGAGTTGGGGCACTCGTGTGGCACAGCTACCGCTGGCCCACTCACGCCGCCACCACTGGTCCACTCATGCACCGATGACTGGCCCACTCGTCCGCTCACGAGAGGCCCTTTCGGGCTGCCATGAGATGCCCGCTCGCATGGCCACGGCAGGCCCACTCGCGCGGCCACGAGCGGTCCACTCGTGCGGCACCGCTACCACTGGCCCACTCACGCCGCCACCACTGGCCCACTCGTGCACCCACGAACCGCCCACTCGTCCGCGCACGACAGGACCTCTCGGGCCGCCATGACATGCTCTCTCGCACGGCCACCACTGGCCCTCTCGCACGGCCATGACCGGTCCACTCGCGCGGCACGGCCACCACTGGCCCTCTCGCGCGGCCATGACCGGTCCACTCGCGCGGCACGGCCACCACTGGCCCTCTCGCGCGGCCATGACTGGTCCACTCGCGCGGCACGGCCACCACTGGCCCTCGCGCGCGGCCATGACTGGTCCACTCGCGCGGCACGGCCACCACTGGCCCTCGCGCACGGCCATGACCGATCCACTCGCACGGCCACCACTGGCCCACTCACGCGACCACCACTGGCCCACTCACGCGACCACCACTGGTCCACTCATGCACCGATGACTGGCCCACTCGTCTGCCCACGACAGCCTCTCTCGGGCCGCGTTGAGATGCCCGCCCGCGCGGCCATGGCAGGCCCTTTCGGGCTGCCATGAGATGCCCGCTCGCATGGCCACCACTGGCCCTCTCGCACGGCCATGACCGGTCCACTCGCGCGGCACACGCACCACTGGCCCACTCGCGCCGCCACCACTGGCCCACTCACGCGACCACCACCGGTCCACTCATGCCCCCACGAACCGGCCCGCTCGTCCGCTCACGACAGGCCCTTTCGGGCTGCCATGAGATGCCCACTCACACGGCCACCACTGGCCCTCTCGCGCGGCCATGACTGGTCCACTCGCGCGGCACACCCACCACTGGCCCACTCACGCCGCCACCACTGGCCCTCTCGCGCGGCCATGACTGGTCCACTCGCGCGGCGCACCCACCACTGGCCCACTCGCGCCGCCACCACTGGCCCTCTCGCACGCCCACGAGCGGCCCACACGCACCGCCACCACACGTCCACTCGCTCGGCCACCAACCGTACCCACTTGCGGACACTGTCCGCAAGCACGTTCCGCGCGCCGCGCAGTACGGTGCGGGCGTGTCCAGCGAACGTCGAGCGTGGGGAAGCCTGGAGCGGGAGCAGATCGTCGCGCCGGCGGTCGCCCTCGCCCGCCGCGAGGGGCTCGACGCGCTGACCATCCGGCGCCTCGCCGCCGAGGTGGGCGCGTCCCGCATGGCGCTCTACCGCCACGTGCCCGACAAGGAGGCGCTGCTCGGCCTGGTCGCCGACGCCATCGCCGCCGACCACGTCCGTCCCGCGGAAGCCGGCGACGGCCCGTGGCCGGACCGGCTGCGTGCGCTCGCTCACGGCATGCGCCGCGAACTGCGCGCCTACCCCGGCTTCGCCGAACTGATCATGACCCGCAGCAACCACGGCCCCGGCGGGCTGCGGCTGGCCGAGACCATCGCGGAGATCCTCGCCGCCGCCGGCCTCGACGAACCCGCCCAGGCGCGCTTCTACCTGGTCTTCCTGGACGTCGTGCTGGGCCGCGCGCACCGCGAGGTGCACGGCGACCCCACGACGCCGGAACGCAACGCCCGCATCTTCGAAGCAGCACAGGCCGGCTCGGCAGCGCCTACACTGAAAGCACTGGTACCGCACCTGCGCGCCGCCACCGCCGACGAGGTCTTCGACACCGAGCTCGACATGCTCGTCGGCGCGATCCACGCCGCACGGCGGCAGTAGGCCACAATCCCCGGGATTGTCGGCGCCCTCCGTTACCCTGCACAAGCGCGGCGCCGAGGTGCCGCCCCACCCCAATCGCTACTGGGAGAGAAGAACCTGTGACTGCTTCTGCTGAGCCTCTCTACGGGGCCGACGACCTTACCCACCTGGAAGGCCTGGAAGCGGTCCGGAAGCGCCCCGGCATGTACATCGGGTCGACCGACAGCCGCGGCATCAACCACCTGTTCAGCGAGATCGTCGACAACTCGACCGACGAGGGTGTCGCAGGTCACGCCACGAAGGTCGTCGTCACGCTGCACGCCGACGGCAGCGTCCAGGTCGACGACGACGGCCGCGGCATCCCGACCGGTGTGCACGCCAAGTCCGGTCTGTCCGGCGTCGAGCTGGTGCTCACCCGGCTGCACGCGGGCGGCAAGTTCGGCGGTTCCGGCTACAAGACCTCGGGTGGCCTGCACGGTGTCGGCGCCTCGGCGGTCAACGCGCTGTCGCACCGCTTCGACGTGACGGTCCGCAACGGCGGCAAGGTGCACGAGATGTCGTTCGCGCACGGCACGCCGGGCGTGTTCGACGGGCCGGGCCCGAAGGCGAAGTTCACGCCGCAGCCCGGGTTGCGCATCACGGGCAAGATGAAGCGCGGCGAGCGCACCGGCACGTCGATCCGCTACTGGCACGACGCGCGGTACTTCGAAAAGGGCGCGGAGCTCGACGTCGAGCAGGTGCGCACGAAGCTGCGCAACACGGCGTTCCTCGTGCCGGGCGTGACGTACGTGCTGCGCACCGCCACTGAGGGGTCGATCAGCGAGGAGACCTTCCACTTCCCCCACGGCCTGGCCGACATGGTGGAGTTCCTCGCGCCGTCGGACGAGAAACCGGTGTCCGGCACGCTGATCATCCGGGGCGAGGGCGCGTACAAGGAGAACGCGGCCGATGCCAACGGCGTCATGCGGTCCAATGTGGAGCGTCACGCCGAGGTCGAGATCGCGCTGCGGTGGGGCACCGGGTACGAGCGCACGGTCGAGTGCTTCACCAACACGATCCGCAACGTGCACGGCGGCACGCACCGCCGCGGCTTCGACCGCGGCGCCACGAAGTCGTTGCAGGAAGCCATTTCCCGCACCCGCGGCCTGCTCAAGGCCAAGGAGGACCTGCCCACGCTCGACGACGTGCTCGAGGGCATGACGGCGGTCATCCACGTGCGCATCCCGGAGCCGCAGTTCACCTCGCAGACCAAGGACGAGCTGTCCACGTCCGGCATCACGCGCGTGGTGCAGGGTGTCGTCGAGCGGCACCTCAAGGAGTGGACCGAGAACCGCAAGACCAAGGCCGAGGCCAAGGTCGTGCTGCAGAAGATCGTCGACGCCGCGCGCGTGCGGCTGACGCAGAAGCAGCAGAAGGACGCGGCGCGCCGCAAGACCGCGCTGGAGGGCGCGGCGATGCCGCCGAAGCTCGTCGACTGCCGCACCACCGGCATCTCGCGCAGCGAGCTGTTCCTCGTCGAGGGTGACAGCGCGCTCGGATCGGCCCGCATGGCGCGGGTGTCGGAGTACCAGGCGCTGCTGCCGTTGCGCGGCAAGATCCTCAACGTGCAGAAGGCCTCGCTCGGCGACACGCTGAAGAACGCCGAGATCGCCTCGATCGTGCAGGTGCTCGGCGCCGGCACCGGGCGCACCTTCGACCTGTCCGCGATGCGCTACGGCCGGGTCATCCTGATGGCCGACGCCGACGTCGACGGCTCGCACATCCGCACGCTGCTGATCACGTTGTTCGCCAAGTACATGCGCCCGGTGATCGAGGACGGCAGGTTGTTCGCCGCGATGCCGCCGCTGCACAAGATCGTCACGAAGGGCCGCAACCCGGAGACCATCTTCACCTTCACCCAGCGCGAGATGGAGCAGAAGGTCGCCGAGCTGGAGGCCGCCGGCAAGCAGATCGTCAAGCCGGTCCCGCGGTTCAAGGGCCTGGGCGAGATGGACGCCGACGAGCTGTGGGAGACCACGATGAACCCGGCGACCCGCTCGGTGCGGCGCATCACCCTGGACGACGCCGAGGCCGCGGAGGCCGCGCTCGAACTGCTGATGGGGGAGAAGGTCGAACCCCGCCGCAACTGGCTCGTCGAATCCGCCGCCCGCGTGGACCGCGAAGCGATCGACGTCTGAGTTTTCCCGAGGAGACAACAGCAATGGCACGCCGATCCAAAACCGCCGTGACCCGGGTCGATCCGGCCGCGTTCGACCAGGCGGGCGCGCAGGTCTTCGAGAACCCGGTCAAGACCGAGATCGAGGACTCCTACCTGGAGTACGCCTACTCGGTCATCCACTCCCGGGCGCTGCCCGACGCGCGGGACGGCCTGAAGCCGGTGCACCGCCGGATCCTGTTCGCCATGAACGAGGCCGGCTACCGGCCCAGCCACGCGTACGTGAAGTCCTCGCGCGTGGTCGGCGACGTGATGGGCCGCTACCACCCGCACGGCGACACGGCGATCTACGACGCGATGGTCCGCCTGGCGCAGGACTTCTCGATGAACGCGCCGCTCATCGACGGGCACGGCAACTTCGGTTCGCCGGACGACGGCCCGGCCGCGTCCCGGTACACCGAGGCCCGCATGTCGCCCGAGGCGATGCTGCTCGTCGGTGAGCTGGGTGAGGAGACGGTCGACTTCCGGCCGAACTACGACGGTTCGCTGATGGAGCCGTCGGTGCTGCCCGCCGCGTACCCGAACCTGCTGGTCAACGGCACGTCGGGCATCGCGGTCGGGATGGCGACCAACATGATCCCGCACAACATGGGCGAGGTCATCGCGGCCGCGCGGTGGCTGATCAACCACCCGGCCGCGACGCTGGACAAGCTGATGGAGTTCGTGCCGGGCCCCGACCTGCCGACCGGCGGGATGCTGCTGGGCCTGGACGAGGTGCGCAAGGCGTACGAGACCGGCCGCGGCGTGGTCCGCATGCGCGCCAAGGTCGAGATCGGCCCGCTGCCCGGCAGCCGCGGCCGCCAGGCGATCACGGTCACCGAGCTGCCCTACGGCGTCGGGCCGGAGAAGGTGATCGAGAAGATCACCGAGGAGGTCAACAAGTCCAAGCGGCTCACCGGGATCGCCGACGTCAAGGACCTCACCGACCGCGAGAACGGCACGCGGCTGGTCATCGAGTGCAAGGTGGGCGTCAACCCGCAGCCGCTGCTGGCCGACCTGTACCGGCTCACGCCGCTGGAGCAGTCGTTCGGCATCAACAACCTCGTGCTCGTCGACGGCCAGCCGCAGACGCTGGGGCTCAAGCAGCTGCTCGAGGTGTTCCTGGACCACCGCTACGAGGTGGTCACGCGGCGCACGAAGTACCGCCGCCGCAAGCGCGAGGAACGGCTGCACCTGGTCGAGGGTCTGCTGATCGCGTTGCTGGACATCGACAAGGTGATCCGGCTGATCCGCAACAGCGACGACGCCGCGCAGGCCAAGGACGGCCTGATGAAGCGGTTCAAGCTGTCCGAGATCCAGGCCACCTACATCCTGGACACGCCGCTGCGCCGGCTCACCAAGTACGACAAGCTCGAACTCGAGGACGAGCAGGAGAAGCTACGCGCCGAGATCGCCGAGCTGACCAGGATCCTCGAGGACGACAAGGAACTGAAGAAGGTCGTCTCGGCCGAGCTGGCCAAGATCGCCAGGGACTTCAAGACCGAGCGGCGCACCGCGCTGATCGACGGTGACCTCAAGGAGGTGCTGGCCGCGTCGAAGCCGGCCGGTCCGCTGGAGGTCGCCGACGACCCGTGCCAGGTGATCCTGTCCGCCACCGGGCTGGTGGCGCGCACGGCGGCGGAGTCGGAGGAGGCGCCGGAGGGCCGCCGCCGCAACGGCCGGGTGAAGCACGACGCGGTCGCGGCGATGGTGCACTCGACGGCGCGCGGCCAGGTCCTGCTGGTCACCAGCCGGGGCCGCGCCTTCAAGACGGACGTGCTGCCGTTGCCGGTGCTGCCGGAGCAGAGCGGCACGGTGTCGCTGCGCGGTGGGATGGCCGCGCGCGAGCTGGTGCCGCTGGACAAGGGCGAGAAGGTCATCGGGATCGCGCCGCTGGGTGAGCAGGCCGCCGGGTCGCCGGGGCTCGCGCTCGGCACGCGGCAGGGCGTGGTGAAGGTGGTGGCGCCGGACTGGCCGGTGCGCTCGGACGAGTTCGAGATCATCGGGTTGAAGGACGGCGACGAGGTGGTCGGCGCGGTGTGGCTGGCCGACGGCGAGGAGACGTTCGCGTTCCTGTCCTCGGACGCGTCGCTGCTGCGGTTCCCGGCTTCGCTGGTGCGGCCGCAGGGGTTGAAGGGCGGCGGCATGGCGGGCATCAAGCTCGCCGGTGACGCCGAGGTGGTGTTCTTCGGGGCGATCCGGACGGACGACGCGGAGCACGGCGACCCGATGGTGGTGACGGCCACGGGGGCGAGCGTGAAGATGACGCCGTTCGCCGAGTACCCGGCGAAGGGCCGCGCGACCGGCGGTGTGCGGGCGCACCGCTTCCTGAAGGGGGAGACGCGGCTGACGGTCGGCTGGGTCGGCCCACGCCCAGCCGCGACGACGAAGACCGGCGACCCGGTGGAACTCCCGGAGCCCACCCCCCGCCGCGACGCCTCGGGCG